>JANTGY010000211.1 GCA_024762695.1 Anaerolineae bacterium | reverse complement strand
CCGTCCACGCGCCGCCCGGCGCGTACCAAATCGAAATCGGTCTCTACAATCCGGCGACAGGGGCGCGCTTGCCGCTGCAATCTGGCGACGACCATCTTTTGCTAACCAGCGTGACTCTAACCCCAGAGTAGCTGCTATCGGCTGACGTCTTCCAGCACATCTTGCAGGCCGTACAAATTGCGATCCCAATCGTCTGCGGTGTAGTTGGACAGCAAGATGGCGATGGCCGCAATGCCTTGTTGATCCAGCCAATCGGCAACATCGCCTGTGATGGAGTAGCCGGTAATGTAGCCGAATTTGTAGCCAGAATGCGCTCCGTAGACGGAGGCCAGCCGCTGTGAATCGGAATGGAATTGATTGCCGCAGCGTCCCGGCACGACCAACTCGCCCCGCGCTTCCCAAAAGATAACGGCTTCCGGTTGCTTGTCCAGGAAGAAATCGCGTAAGGCTTTCGTTTCTGGTTCAGAGAAGACGGATGGGCCGGGGTTGATGGTTACGCTGCGCCATTCGGCTGTATTAGACCAGTTGCAATCCCAGTTACGATTGATGTCTACGCCATTGCCGTTGAGACGGCCGTTTACCGCCTCAATATTGCCATTCACACTATCGGGATTGGCGACCGGGATAATGTATAAACTGACATCGGAGGGAACCTCTTGTCCGTGTTGGCTAAAATAATCCAGCGCTTTTTCAGCAACAGTAACTGTTCCCGGCGCAAACCCGGCGTGCAGCCCACCGACTAACACCACCGCTTTATGGCCCTCGCCAATTTGGGTTACTGTGATGGGATTTCCATTTGCCGAACGGCCGATTTCCCGCGATTGTACAGTGATGTTGGACGTATTCATCACAATTTGCGTATCCGCATCGGCGGTTTTGAAAAGGGGTTCGGCTATGGGGTTGACCCGATCGTCATTGATTTCGATAGTCAGGTTCCCCTTGCCATCACCGCTGACGATGGCATCCACATCGTTCAAATCAACGGCAAAGGGCTGATCGTTCAGATCGTAAATCCAGGTTTGGCCGGGCATGGTCAGGGTTAGGGTTTTCTTGTTGGGGAATTCGGCCGAACCTTCTACGAACACGCTGAATCCGCCCAATGGGGTGGGGATGGCTGGCGTTTCCAGAGTAACGGCCACTTCGATTTCCCCGTCTTGATTGATGGAGATGGAGAATAATCCCAGAGAGATCCCAGCCTTGACGTTGGCGTCTACTTCCTGGCCGGTTTGTTCTTCGATAACATTTTCAACTGTGTCCGTGAAGCCGCTCAGGTCGCTGCCGCAGCCTAGTAGGAAAAGAATGGGGAGGAAGCGCAAAATTTTTCTGATCATGATTCCCTCCAGCAATTGATCGTCTGTTTAATCGCCTGAATTTAAGATAGCATAAGGGAAACGGCCGTGTCAATTTCAGAGGTGCAAAATCCATAGCTTTTCTCCTTGACACGAGGTGTATAAAAAGCGTATACTGTTGCGTAGTTATAACACTAACTACTTAGTTATAAATCTAACCGCTAAGGATGCGATATGAGTGAAAGCTTATTAGAAAAACTAGGAAAAATTGGCTTTTCAGAGTATGAAGCTAAAGCGTATGTGGCTTTGTTGGGCAAAAGTCCCGTGTCCGGCTATGAGCTGGCCAAGCTGTCCGGCGTGCCGCGTTCCATGATTTACGAGACGGTTGGCAAATTGGTGGCGCGCGGGGCAGCGATGACGCTGCCTAAAGAGGGCGGCGCCAAATACGCGCCCGTCCCCGCCGCCGATTTCCTTGACCAACTGCACCGGGAACATGCCGCGCTGACGACCACGCTCAAGGATGATCTGACGGCGTTAAGCGCCGCCCCTGATTTGGAGTATGTTTGGAACATTGAGGGGCACGAGAATGTGATGGCGAAGGCCATCGAGATGATTGAGCAGGCTAAAGGGCAAATTTATCTGGCCCTTTTGCCGGAGACTTTCTTAGCTTTGCAGACGGCGTTGGTTACGGCCGTGCAGCGAGGCGTGCGTGTCGTCATTTACACAACAGCCAATATCGATTTGCCTGGCGGTCAGATCGTCGTGGCGCACGTTTCCGAAGAAACACTAGGACAAGCCAGAGGGCTGGGCGTGGTGCTGGTCATCGACAGCGAAGAAGTTCTAATTGGCGAATGGCTGACCGAGGCGCAGGCCTGGGCCTCCTGGACGCGTAGTTCGCTTTTTGTGTTTGTCGCCGAACACCATTTACGCACCGACTTGTACT
Organism: Anaerolineae bacterium; assembly: GCA_024762695.1. Taxonomy (GTDB): domain Bacteria; phylum Chloroflexota; class Anaerolineae; order Promineifilales; family Promineifilaceae; genus JACKCC01. Next base: position 5,168 of record JANTGY010000211.1, on the reverse strand, counting down.
TGCCGCAAATTCTGGCCTTGCTTGGCGAGCAGGCATTAGAAATTATTCAAGAAGAGGATCGGGAATTGTTTTCCCGCGCTTTGGAGAGCCATACGCAGTGAATGGCGATCTAGCAAACGACAATCCGTCATCTGTTGTTTATCGCTCAACGACAGGAGTTTATGATGTCTGAACAAATTGCTTTGATGGCTAAAGGGTTGACGAAATCCTACGGGAAAGTGGTCGCGCTGCGCGGTGTCGATTTGCAGGTGCGGCGCGGGGAGATATTTGGCTTTCTCGGCCCTAATGGGGCGGGCAAGACAACGACGATTCGCTGCCTGCTCGACTTGATTCGGCCAGATGGCGGCGATGTGCAGGTTTTGGGACTTGATCCTCAGGTTGATCCGGTTGCTGTACGCGCTCAGGTTGGCTACTTGCCGGGCGAATTGAGTATGGAAGATAATCTCAAGGTTGAGGGACAGCTTCGCTATTACAATGATCTGCGCGGCAATAAGATTGATTGGGAGCGTGTGCGCCAGTTAGCCAGGCGGCTCGATTTGGATTTACGCCGCTCGATCAAAAATTTGTCCAAGGGCAATAAGCAAAAGGTGGGCATTGTGCAAGCGTTGATGCACCGGCCTCAATTGCTGCTGATGGATGAGCCGACCAGCGGCCTGGACCCGTTGATGCAGCAGGAGGTCTACCGGCTGCTGCGGGAAGCCCGTGATGATGGGGCGACGGTTTTCTTTTCTTCGCACATTATCAGCGAGGTGGATGCGCTGGCCGACCGGGTGGCGATCATTCGCCAGGGCGTGATTGTGGAGGAGGCAGAGCCGCAGCAGCTTGTCCAATTGGCTTTGCGCCGGATGCAGGTGCGATTCAAGGAGGCCGTCGATCCAACTCCGCTGGCGGCTGTGCCAGGCATTACGATGTTGTCGCAGAGCAATGGCATGATGGCCCATTTGCAGGTTGAAGGGGAGATGGATGGATTGATTAAAGCGTTGGCGGCGTTCCCGGTGAGTGATTTTGAAACGGAACGGCCGTCGCTCGAAGAAATCTTCCTGGCTTATTACGAAGCCGAAAAGGAGGGCAATTAACATGTTTGCCGAATTCAAACATACAGTACGCCGTTTGCGCGGCCAGATGATTGGTTGGAGCGTTGGCCTGGGGCTGTATGGCTTGATGATGGTCTCTCTCTTTGATTCCATCGTTAATATCGAAGGATTTGAGGAATTAATGGCCAGCTACCCGCCAGAACTGCTGTCCTTTTTTGGGGATAGTATACTGGCAATAACCACACCTAAAGGGTACATAGATGTGTATTATTTTCTCTACATGCCCTTAATCATTGGCATATTTGCGATTAACGTTGGGGCCAACCTGCTGGTAGGCGATGAGGAAAAGGGGATGCTGGATTTGATTATGGCGCATCCGGTTAGCCGCATGGCTCTGTTTTGGGGGCGGTGGCTGGGTTTTGCGACGGCGACGGCCGTTATCTTATTTATCAGTTGGTTAACCTGGGTTATCCCCTCTGGCAGCGTAGGATTAGACCTGACCTGGTTGGAGATACTACGGCCGTTCATCCCCCTTTACGCCATTTTGCTATTTTGGGGCGGGCTGGCCTTGCTGTTTAGCTTCTTCCTACCCTCAGCGCGAGCGGCCAGCATGACAACGGCCGCTTTGCTTGTGGGCAACTTCTTGCTCGACGGGTTAGCTAATGCAAACGACGACTTGAAAGCCGTCACCGAATATATGCCGCTCCATTTCTTCCAGGGCGGCCAGGCCATCACGGAGATAAATGTGAACTGGCTCATTGGATTATTGGCGGCCGCGCTTGCATTTTCCATCCTGGCCTGGCTTCGCTTCCAGCGGCGCGACATCCGCGTTGGCGGCGAAGGCGGTTGGTCGCTGCCCTTGCTGCGGCGGCCCAGCGCGTAAAGCGTAAGCATACCTCGCAGGCCGTGGAGACCTGCGAGGTATGTCAGGATTAAAGGCTGTAATAACGTAGAATTCCTCGTGTTGCCCCATTGCCTGTCAAAGCCTATAATTATTGTCAATTAGCAATACAGTACCACAACCTACCCCCTGACTCCCTGATAGCGCACGCTATCGCCAATGAGCGTGGAAGAGCGAGAGTAGTGGCAATGTGTCCAGACAGCCTTATTGAAAACCGTACCGTACAACCCCTTGACGACTCCTATTGGGAAGAGCTTATCGCACAGGAAGACTCTTTCGCTGATCCGGCGGCAACGTCGGAACCAGAAAACTTCGACTGGCCAGCGACAGGTTCCAATGGTCAGAACATTCTCCTTTCTGCTGATGGAAACGTCCCAGACAAAAACCCTTGGAAAAAGGCGCAGGCCGTCTTTCATTCTGACGAGGCGTTGGAGCTGAGAGTTTCTGGCTATAACAAAGGGGGATTGCTGGTTCATTGGAATGGACTGCAAGGATTTGTTCCCGCTTCGCAGTTGGTTGATTTCCCTGAATTTCATTATGAGGTTGAACGTATTCGCGCCCTCAAAACGTGGCTGGATAAAACACTCAAGCTCAAAATCGTTGAACTCAACCCCAAAAACAACCGCCTCATTTTTTCGGAACGCGCTTCTTTGGTTAATGCCGAGCAGCGCGATAATTTGTTTGATCGGGTTTGCCCTGGCGATCAATTAGAGGGCTGCGTAACCAATCTGGCTAAGTTTGGCGCGTTTGTAGATTTGGGCGGCGTGGAGGGATTGGTTCATATCTCGGAACTATCCTGGAGCCGGGTTATGCACCCCAGCGATATTGTACGTCCCGGCCAAAACATTTCGGTTTTGGTGATGAGCGTTGATCACCAGAATAACCGAATTGCTCTTAGTTTGAAGCGTATGAACCCCGATCCCTGGCGCGGCGTGGAAAAACGGTATAAACCAGGCCAGTTGGTGAAGGGCGTGGTGAATAACATTGTCAATTTCGGCGTTTTTGTTCAACTGGAGAATGAACTGGAAGGGCTGATCCATATCTCCGAGTTGGCTGAAGGCTCTTTCTTGCATCCGCGCGATATTGTTAATAAAGGGCAGGAAGTTGTCGCCCGCGTGCTTACTGTTGATGGGCCGTCGAAACGCCTGGCGTTAAGTTTGCGACAGAATAATGATGTGTTACACGAGCAGTAATCGGTGAACGGTAATCAGTAATCGATTGACCATTTACTGATTACGAATTACTAATTACCAATCAATGTCCCGCTCTAAATCTTCTCCCCGACGTTCCTCAAAACGGCCGTCCAAACCGCCGCCTCCAACCTGGGATGAACAACTAATCAATCGTTTGCTTCCCTGGCGAGTAGAGATTGCCGCTGTCATTCTTTTCATCTTGTCGTTTGTCACCTTTTTGGCGCTGCCAGGCTGGACGACGGCTGGCTGGCTGGGCTGGTGGACGAGCTTGCTGCGGCAGATGTTTGGCTGGGGCGCGTATCCCTTAGCGCTTTCGGCGACGGCGGCTAGTTTGCATGTGGCTTTACGGAAGGTGGAACGGCCGTATTCTATCCGCCCCACCCAAGTCATCGGCCTCGAACTTATCTTACTCACGGCTTTGCCTTTGAGCTTTCAATTAACCGGCGCGACCTTACCCGACGCCCACATGGGCAAAGGCGGAGGTCTGTTTGGCTGGGCTTTGTCGGAGCCGCTGCGGGATTTCTTTGGCCCATTTCTCACCAGTTTGTTTTATCTCTTCCTGTTGGCGTATGGCGTGGCGTTGATCGTTGGTTTTGGCTGGGAAGATTTACTGCGCGGGCTGAACACACTTTCGCTGCGGCTGCGGTTATGGGCGCAGCGGATTGCGCCACTGGAAGCAGTTGCAGTGGAGACAGAGTTAGAGGATGAGACAGAGATGGAGGGGGGAACGGCCGTTCCCGACGAACTGGTGATTATTAACGATACGGCCCCCGAACCTGCGCCGCGCCGTCGCCGCGATAAGCGGCTGCCACCTTTGGATTTGCTGGAAAAAGGCGGCGTCGTTAGCATGAGTAAAGACGAAATCGACGCCAAAAAACAAATTATCGAGCAAACCCTGGCTGACTTCAATCTGCCGGCCGAAGTGGCTGAAATTCGGCGCGGCCCGGCCGTTACCCAATTTGGCTTACTGCCCGGCTACGTAGAAAAAACCGGCCCCGACGGCCAACCCAAACAGCAAAAAGTCCGCATCGGTCAGATCGCCGCCTTGCAAAAAGATTTAGCCCTGGCGTTGGCCGTCACCCGCTTACGCATCCAGGCTCCCGTGCCGGGGCGCGGCGTTGTTGGCGTCGAAGTGCCCAACAACGAAGTCAACGTCGTGCGGCTGCGTCCTATCATCGAAGCGGACGCTTTCCGAAAGCTTAAATCGCCGTTGGCCGCCGGACTGGGGCGCGACGTTTCCGGGACGCCCATCGCCATTGACCTGGCTAAACTGCCCCATCTGCTTGTCGCCGGGACGACCGGCTCCGGGAAATCGGTTTGCATCAACGCCATCATCTCCTGCCTTATTTTCAACAACACGCCAGAACAGTTACAGTTGGTGATGATTGACCCCAAAAAAGTGGAGCTAATCCGCTGGAATGGCGTGCCCCATCTCATTGGCAAGGTGGAAGTGGAGGCTGACCGCGCCGTTGGCGTGCTGCGCTGGCTGACGGCCGAAATGGATCGCCGCTACGAGATGTTTACCGCAGTCGGGGCGCGCAATCTGAATGGCTACAATCGCAAAATCGGCCGGCGCAAAGATGTGAAGAAGCTGCCCTACATCGCCGTTTTTATTGATGAGTTGGCCGATCTGATGCACACATATCCCGGCGATGTGGAACGCACCTTAACCCGATTGGCGCAAATGGCGCGGGCGACGGGGATTCATTTGATGGTGGCTACGCAACGGCCGTCTACCGACGTCATCACCGGCCTCATCAAAGCCAACTTCCCGGCCCGGCTCTCCTTCTCCGTCGCCTCCAGCACCGATTCCCGCGTCATTTTAGACATGGTTGGCGCCGACCAACTGTTGGGGCGGGGCGATATGCTTTTTCTCTCGCCAGACGCCAGCGCCCCGCTGCGCATCCAGGGCGTCTTTACCAACGACACCGAAATTGAGCGCATCGTCAACCATTGGCGCACAACCATGCCCGATTTTGAGATCGCCACGCCCTGGGACAGCCTCATCGCCCGTCACGCTTTGCTGGATGAGACAGACAG
>JANTGY010000210.1 GCA_024762695.1 Anaerolineae bacterium | reverse complement strand
TTTGTCATCGCCCACCGCATCCAGACGGTGATGGACGCGGATTTGATTTTGGTGCTGGAAAACGGCCGTATCGTTCAACAGGGCAACCACAGCGAACTCATCAACCAACCCGGAACCTACAAACGCATCTTTGAACTGCAATCGCAAATTGAAGATGAGTTGGAAGAAGAGTTAGCGAGCGTAATGGCATAAAATGTAATTGAGTAATTGGTAATTACGTAATTACCAATTACTCAATTACTCAATTACTCAATTACTCAATTACAGGTAATTATGTCCGATTTTCAATTTGAAGAAGAAGAATTTGACACAGAATTTAACGGCAAGACGGTGCTGCGGATTTTGGCGCAGGCGAAACCCCATTGGCCGATGCTGGCCGGGTTTTTGTTTTGCATCACATCGGTCTCGCTGATTGATTCCTACCTGACCTACTTGGGCAAGCGGCTGGTCGATGAAGCTGTTTTAGGCCAAGATCGCGTCGTTTTAACCGAGATTTTGACGCAGTACGGCGTGATGTTCGTCTTGATGGCGTCGGGCGTCTTTGGCTTCATCTACCTCACCGGCATCCTGGGCGAGCGCATCCGCTACGACATGCGCAAGGCGATGTTCGCGCATCTCCAGCGGCTGTCCTTCTCTTATTTCGACCGCACGCCCATCGGCTGGATTATGTCGCGTGTGACATCGGACACGGAGCGCATCGCCGAGTTGGTGACCTGGGGTTTGCTGGATGTGACCTGGGGCGTGACGAGTATTGTAACGGCCGTCATCTTCATGTTCCTCATCAACTGGAAAATGGCCGGGATCGTCTTCATCGCCATCCCCATTTTGGTCATTGTGGGCGCCGAATTCAAAAGATACATCCTCACCGAGTTTCGCCAAGTCCGCAAGATCAACTCCAAAATCACCGGCGCCTACAACGAAAACATTACCGGCGTGCGTGTGACCAAATCGCTGGCCCGCGAAGAGCGCGATTTGGTTGAGTTCCAAGATTTGTCCGGCGATATGTACCAGGCCTCTTACCGGGCGGCGTGGCTGTCGGCCTTGTTTTTGCCGGTCGTGCAGTTGATCAGCGCCTTTGCAGTGGCAGCCATCGTTTGGTACGGTGGCTTGCAGGTGGATTTAGGCTTCATGACTCTGGGCGACATTCAGGCGTTTGTTGGCTACATCACCTTCATGCTGTGGCCGGTGCAGGAGATGGCCCGCGTTTACGCCCAAATGCAGCAGTCGGTGGCTTCGGCTGAACGCGCCTTCTCGCTGCTGGATTCGGCGCCGGAGATTCAAGAGAAGCCCGATGCAACAGACCCCGGCACAATTCAGGGCGACATCATTTTTGACCATGTTTCTTTCCGATACGAAGAAGAGAAATCGGTTTTGAGCGATTTCAACCTCCACATCAAACAAGGGGAAACGGTAGCCCTGGTCGGGCCGACGGGCGGCGGCAAGTCCACGATTGTGAATTTGTTGTGCCGTTTTTATGAGCCGACAGACGGCCGTATCCTCATCAACAACCAGGACTACACCGACCTGACCCTGCACGCCATCCATTCCAAGCTGGGCATGGTGCTGCAAACGCCACATCTCTTCTCTGGCACGGTGCGCGAGAATATCCGGTACGGGAACCTGAAAGCCACCGATGAAGAAATCGAAGCTGCCGCTAAGCTGGCTGGCGCGCATGAGTTCATCACGACGTTGGAAAAGGGATACGACGAGAATGTGGGCGAAGGCGGCAGCCTGCTCTCAGTGGGGCAAAAGCAGCTTCTCAGTCTGGCGCGGGCCATTTTAGCCCAGCCGGAGCTGTTCATCATGGACGAAGCCACCAGTTCGGTGGACACGCTGACTGAAGCGTTGATTCAACAGGGGATGGAGCGGGTGATGGACGGCCGTACCAGCTTCATCATCGCCCACCGCCTCTCTACCATCAAAAGGGCCGACCGCATTCTGGTCATCGAGGACGGAACCATCGCCGAGAACGGAACCCATGCCGAGTTAATTCGCGCCAAAGGCCACTACTACCGCCTTTACACCCAGCAGTTCCGCAAGGAGAGGGAGGCGCAGGTGATGGATTTGCCTAATAATGGAGTAATGATTGGCGCGTAAATCGCTTAGGGGGGACATCCACAGATAAGTTGTCGGAATTGGCGGATGACCTTTGAGTAACCGTCCTTTGAAAGGGGAAGTTATTGTTTGACGGTTACTTATCATGATGCTTTTGTGGTTTGCCTAAGCGCGTAGAAGAGAGCGAAAATGAAAAATCGTTTGTTGTCAAAACTTGTTCTGATTTTAGCGGTTGTGTTAGCAATTACAGGATGCCAAACACAAAAGAGTCGGAAGCCGTCGCCGGATTGGAGCCGCGGGGTTCCTCTGGGTTTTTCAGTACAAGGCTCGGTGGGGATGGCGATGGCGGACGCGGGGCCGCTTTTTGCATGGCCGGAGATCGTGGATGAGGAGATAGGTATTCGGTATGTGGCTTTGGACGATACGGCCGTTCCCCTCGCCAACCACCTCATCAATTTTGACCAGACCTTTGATGAACTGCGCGCCCCGCGGTTGGCCCTGGCTGACGACGGGGCGGTTCATCTGTTTTGGAGCAGTCGCGCGGCAGGCGAGCGGGCGTGGGTGTTGAATTATGCTTTGCTGGATCAGGCGGGAGAGCCAGACGGCGCTGTCGTTCAACTTTCATTGCCGGAAACGGCCGTTGGCTCTTATGTGGTTGCCCCGGACGGGGAAGGCGGCGTTTTTATCGCTTGGGAAGATGCGAATACAATCAGCTTGTACGCCCAGCGTCTCACAGCGGATGGCGAGACTTTATCCGAGCCGGTTCTCATTGCCGAGAATGCCGAATCGCCAGCGCTGCAAATGGATGCGGCGGGGACGCTGCATTTGTTGTGGTTTGACGGCGAGCAAATCCTTTACGCGGGAATGCCAGATGGCGTGTTGGCAACGGCTGTCGGGATACCAATCGCCGACATCCAAAAAGGGGCGTCCGACTCACTGGTTGGCCCGGCGCTGGGCTTAACTGATGATCGCGCCTATGCAGTCTGGTCAATTTTTAGACGGACTGGTCTTGAAGCCGGCTCCGCTCATACCGAGTATGTCGCCTTTATGCCAGACGCCCCGCAGCTTTCAGATTCAGAGCGATTGTGGTTGGCGACTGATGAAGATTTGCCCTATGCGCCGTATGATGGCGGCTATCAAATGACGCAGTTAGCCCCGCCTGGGGGCGTACGCGGGGCCAGCAATTACGTTTATCGGCCAGACACGGCCGCTGCCATCGGGTCCGATTTAGCTGTAGCCGTGGAAACCAATCAGCAATACCGGCTGCAAACTTACACACAGATTGCCGTGCTTGTTTTTGCCAATGGGCGGCTGCAAGGCCACGAAATGGCGACCAAGACCGAATCGTTCTCACGAGACGCCGTTGTAGACGTTGATGCGGCCGGACAATTGCATCTTATTTGGCGCGAAGGCGGACAAGGGCGAACCGTTTTCTATGCCACAACCGCGCCTAAAGCAAAGGATGCTTTGGACAGCTTGAGCCGAGAAGATGTGCTTGGCGCTTTGCTGACTGGCGGCATGGAAAGCATCGCCGGGATTTTGTTTTTTCCGGTCGCTTTTCTTTGGCTGCTGCCGGGATTGGGTTTGATGGGCATTTGGAAACTTTACAATAGCGATGATGAGTTGACACATCCAGTCACTATCCTGCTTTTTGTCATTTCCGTTGCTGTTTACGAGACCATCAAGGTGCTTTTCTTACCTACCATGACTGCTTATGTTCCCTTCTCGGCCTGGGTTGATGTGGGGATGGCGTGGCGACAGCCGCTGCTAATTGGAACGCCCATTATGATATTTGCACTTGCGGCGCTTGTGGCGACGGCCGTTTACAGGCGGGCGGAGTCGAAATCGGGATTGCTGGCCTATTTTGTGTTGGCGGCGACGGATGCGATTTTGAGCCTGGCTGTTTATGGGGTGAATTTCCTGGGCGTATTCTGAGACGGGGCTTCTCCGTTTGTGTTGGACATCCTCTTTTTGGCGCTTTTTTTTGCTATGCTGTAATGGTCAAGAAAATGTTACACAGAGACTCGCAGAGAAGGCACAGATGCTAGCTGAAACGCTAATACTGCGTCTCCCGCCCCATAATCATCAACGCCAGCGACAAAGCCTCGCCCGCCTGTTCCATTTTATCTTCGGCGATAGTCGCCACCGTGTCCGACGCCAGTCGCGCCTGGTCTTCCCAGCCTTGCCAGCTTAACCCCACCTGCGGCGCTTCCTGCCCACCCTCGAAGGCGCCGCGTTCCTCAAAGACGATGCTGATGTCAATCGGTTCGCCAGCCCGGTACGCTTTAACTTTCATTTGGTCGGCGGCCGTTTCCAGCAAATTTGCCAGGCGCAAACTGCCGCTGGCGGCGATAGAAATACCATCCCCATCGCCCGCGCCCACGCCGCGCAAATCGACAACCGATTCCACCTCAAAGGCGCTGCCAAAGCCGTATTTGGCTTCCAGGAACTTCTCCACTTCAGGCGGGAAAACCGCGTTACCGCCTTCCAATCCCTCAGCGCTGTAGGCCACAAACAAGAAGGTTTTGTATGGTTGGTAGCCCGATTCCTGCATCACGCGGATGGTTTCCAGCATCAAGGCCACGCCGCTGGCATTGTCGTTGGCGCCGGGATAATGCACGCCGTCGGGGCTGGGCGGCGGGCTGTCATATTGGGCCATCACGATAATCATTTGATTGTTTAACTCGTCTGAAACGCCCGGCAGATGACCGACGACATGAACGACTTCTTGCCGCTCCTCAATAATTCCTTCGACGGTCATACTGACCGTAGCCTCTGTGGGAGCGCGTAAAATTTGGTCTTGATCCAAATCTTCTTGCACGCTGCGTAGTTGGGTAACGGTCATCCCCGTGCTGGCTAATAAACGATTAGCGGTATCCTCGCTGATCAAAATTGCCGGCGTATCGTGTCCGACCTCGCGGCCAGTGCCAAATAAATTGGAAACCGGGTCGCGCGTGGAGAGTGTGAAACGACGTTCCAGGTCGGCTTGGTCGTCGGTGACGACGAGGAACCCTTTACGAGGCACATTGCGGAAGTTGATGGTGTCTTGCGGCGAGAGGACGAGCACAATTTCATCAGAGAAATCTAAATCTTCCAGGGCGGGGAACGTTTGGCGGAAGAAGCCCTGGCCGCCGGGGGTTAAAGGGCCGGTCGCCAGCAATTGGACTTTGCCTTCCACCTGTCCCAGGTTGCGGAATAGGCCGGCAAATTCGGCGAAATCTTGATGATAGACGAGCGTGGCCCCGCCATCGTCAATCGTCAACTGAGGGATGGATTCCAGGCGCTCAAAGTCGCGGAAGCGGGGTTGGAAATAGGTGAAATCTTCACCGGCGGCTTGCAGGTCGAGAGCGTCGAATTCGGCGGCGATATAGGCGGCGGCCTGGTTTAGCCCATCTGTGCCCAGGCTGCGGCCGTTCAATGCCGGATCGGTTAACGCTTCGACTTGGTCGAGGGCGAGACGGCCGTCAAACTCAGCCGCTTGTTGGCGATAAAAGGTCACCGCGCCGGTGTTCTGACGCACCCAGCCAACAGCTAAAATAATGAAAATGAGGGCGATGAGGCTGTACCGATTAAGCAATCGGGTAAAGCGCACGCCGACGACTTCAACGACGCGGCGCAGTCCTTCGCCAAACAGATTGAAGCCTAGAATGGCGGTGAAAAAGGCGAGGGAGGGGGAAATGGCCGTCCAGGGATAGGTGCGCGCATAGGCGCGCACATTGCTCAATAACGAACCCCATTCGGGCACGTCGGAATAATGATAGGGCGCGGCGCCAATGTCCAGTTCGGCAAAGGCGCCGCCGCCGATGAAAATGCCCACAAACCCTAACTCGCCCAGCAGCATCAGCGCGGCGCCCATTTCCAGAGCGGCCAGCGAAATGAGGGCGGGCAGCAAGTTAGGCAGCACATGGCGAACCACGACGCGAGAAGTACGCATGCCAACGGCCACCGCGCTTTCAATAAACATGCGCGGCCGAATGGTCATCACTTCGCCGCGTACAAACTGCATAATCTCGCCCCAACCAATGAGGGAGAAGGCAATGAGAAACGGCCGTAACCCCTCCCGAATGCCCAGCGCCAGGATGAGAATCATTGCCAAAAGCAGCGTAGGGAACGAGGCGACAATTTCCGACGCCGACAAAATTAGACGGTCTACCCATGTTCCATTAAACCAACCGGCCAACGCGCCTAAAATGACGCCCAACGCCATCCGCGCCAACACCGCCAAAAAGGCCAACAGCAGCGTTTGCTGCGCCCCGGCCAAAACCAGGCTCAACATATCGCGCCCCAGCACGTCCGTGCCCCAGGGATACGTCTCGTCCGGCTCAAATGGCGGCACGCTAAAAACGCCGTCCACATAAGACAATCCCTGCGTGGTGTACGGACTGTGCGGGGCCAGACGCGGGCCAATTAAGAAAATCACCAGCAAACCCACCACCAACAAACTACCGAGAAGAAAAGGTAAATTGCCAACGAGTCCCCGTCGCCAGGATCGCCAGGCGTTAGTCAGCCGATTTTCGGGGATGGGGTCCATCTCGATCTGATTTTTCTCCAGGATGGCTTTGAAGGGGCTGGGCACGGCCGTTCGTCGCCGCTGCCAGGCGCTAATTGGATTATCCGCTGCCAAATCGCGTAAGGCCTGCTTCAAGCCGTGCAGCGCCTGCCGCACTGTTTGCCGCTCCCCGGAAGCGATATGCTCCGGCAACTGCTGCAAACGCGGATCGATCAAACGGTAAGCCAATTCCAGAATTAAGTTAACCAGAATAAACAGGATGCCCAACGTCAGCAGCAGGGCAATCGTCATGTTGTCGTCGCGCGTGGCAATTGCCTTGAGCAAAATAAAGCCGATGCCCGGCCAACTGAAGAAGAACTCCACGACCGGCAAACTACTCAAGGAAAAGCGCAGCGACAGGCCGATGGTGGTCAAAATGGGCACGGCCGCATTGCGGAACACATGAACAAACAAGACATGAGACGACCGCAGCCCTTTGCTATGCGCTGTGCGAACATAATCTTGTCCTAATGCCTCGCGCATGGAAATGAAAGCCACGCGCGTGATTTGAGCGATGGGGCGCGTTGCCAAAACCAGCGCGGGCAAGATGATGCGTTTGTCCCAGCCAAAGCCGCCAACGGGCAGCAATGGGCTGCCCATTTGCCGCGTCCACTGAATCATCAACATTTGCAGCAGCAGGGCGATGAAAAAGCTGGGGGCGGAAACGCCAAGCATCGAGGCCAACAGGATGGTTAACGAGCGATTGGAGCCGCGCCGCGTGGCGGCTAAAACGCCCAGCAGGACGCCAATTAAAGAGGCAAAAAGCAGCGATATGCCCAGTAAGCCCAAACTTCGAGCCACAATTTCCGGCAGCGCCTCGACGACGGGCAG
>JANTGY010000209.1 GCA_024762695.1 Anaerolineae bacterium | reverse complement strand
CCCCAAATCTGAATTTGGACGGAGAGGGCGACGCATTGGTTGTCGCGGATTTCTTCGCAAATTGTTGCATCTTCGACGTGATTGGGGGAGATGATGATGACGTTGGCGGCGCTGACTTGTTCGTTTGTATTGGCGTCTAAAATAGGTGAGCCGGCGGCCCAGCGGTAATAACGGCCGTCTCCCGCATCATATCGCCACTCCACCACTTCCCAGCGGTAATCCAGAGAAGCGTAACCAGCCGGTTGGCCGCCTTCTGGCAGTTCACTGCTAAAGGCCATCGTCCCATTGAAGTTTGGCGGCCTATTTAACCCTTTGGCTTCCAATGCCCGGTAAAATCCATCGGGACGGCCGTACAAAGTATGCTCGAATGGTTTATCTTCCCCTGTGCGATAAAATCCATCTTCGGCTGAACGCATCAGGCGTTCGGCAAAATCAGAACTGTTGAGCCGCTGGTTGACGCCGACGCTGGCCCCGGAAAAGAACAGCGCAGCGTCATACATGGCGGGCAGCTCCACATCAATCAATCGGGCGCTGCGAATGGGGCCGATTTTCTCTGGCGTTTTGCCGTAGAAAATAGCCGTAAAGCGGGTAATGCTGCCTTCGGCCAGATGTTCATAAATAATATCGGCATCGTTCAAGCCGGATTGGGGGCGGACGTAGCTGGGCGGGGCGTTGGAAATTTTGACGGTGTACGGCCGTCTCGCCAACACGCTGGGGTCATCAACAATTTCCCCCGTTAATGGGTTACGATTCGTCCCAAAATCCTCTGGGGACAGTAAAACGACTGCATCCGGCGTAGGGCTGGCTGGCAGCGATGTCATTGTGGGCGGCGGGGCCAGCGTAGGCGGGGGGGGCAGTGTGGAATTGACGGGGGCGGCAGCGGCCGTTGTCGGCGTCGCATTGGCCGGCGCTCCATTATCAACCAGCAAAGTTGGCATGGGGGGGATAGGCGTTGGTACGGCCGTCTCGCCACACGCACCCAGACCGCCCCATGCCAAAAGAATTACTAGCATAATAAACCGTTTTTTCATGAAAATTTATCCTTATTTACGATGTATACGGTATTGTGGCTTGGGCAACGGCCGTTTGTCAAATTTAGAATATACATCTGCCGCCAGATCGGCTCCTCATCCTTTGCCGTTATGACAAAACAAGGCGCAACAGTTGACATAACTTACCCGGTTCGTAAAAAATCTATAAAAAACTTGCTGATTTCTCTAGTACCGCTATACTATTTGACCACAGAATACACACAACTCAAGGGAAGAAGAGACCCTTTCCAGAACACAAGCAATATACAATCAAAGCGACATCACCTTGTACGTATATAAAGTGGCACCATTTCCAATTACCCGATTTATCCGCCTACACCACAACGCATTGACGTTACATTATCCCTGCAAGCTATTTTCTCCATTAACCGCTAACAAAATCGGGCTAACTAACCATACATTCTCCCTTGTGATGAACAGAAAAACACATCACAAGTAACCGCAAACAGACAAAAAGAGCAACGCCTGAGAAAGCCAGGATGTTTCCGACTATTCAGGTTGTCTTTTGAAAGGAGGTGAAAACCCAACGACACATAACAAACATCTTCAAAGAAAAATTGTCCAAATTAACAATCCATAATTCTGGAGGAGAGAATATCCAATGAAACGTTTAACCCTTATTCTTAGTTTACTTGTCTTAATTCTGGCCCTGGCTGCCTGTGGCGGCGACAGTGGCGATTCGACTGCTCTGCAATCCGAAGTAGACAGCCTGACCCAGCAATTGGCCGATGCCAATACAGCTCTTGAAGAAGCCAAAGCAATGGCTGCCGATGCCGGCAGCGCCGCACCTGAAGCGCTCACCTTTGCCGGCGGCGGCGACACGTTGGGCGACGTGCAAGCGCGCGGCACCTTAAACTGCGGCGTCAGCGGTACGCTGCCTGGTTTTAGCTTTGTGGAAGAAGACGGCTCCTTGAGCGGTTTTGACTGGGATTACTGCCGCGCTGTGGCTGCCGCCGCTTTGGGCGACGCCGATGCCGTAGAAGGCCGTCCAGCCACCTCTCAGGAACGCTTCCCCATTTTGCAGTCTGGTGAAGTTGACGTTCTCATCCGTAACACCACCTGGACCCTCAGCCGCGATACCTCGCTGGGCTTCAACTTTGCTCCCACCACTTTTTACGATGGGCAGGGCATGGTTGTGCGTAAAGATTCCGGCATCACCCAATTGGCCGACTTTGACGGCCGTTCCGTCTGCGTAGGCGCCGGCACCACCACCGAGAAAAACCTGGCCGACGTCTTCCGCAGCATGGGCATCAACTACGAACCCATCGTCTTCAACGACGGCCCCTCCACCCGTGAAGCTTACGACTCCGGACGCTGCGACGGCTACACCACCGACAAATCCGGTCTTGTCGCCAGCATTACTCAATTAAGCGACCCCGAAGCCCACGTCATCCTGGACGAAACCATGTCCAAAGAGCCGCTCGGCCCGCTGGTACGTCACGGCGACGATAACTGGTTCGACATCGTAAAATGGACGGTCAACTGCACCATCCAGGCTGAAGAACTGGGCATCACCTCACAAAACGTGGACGAGTTCCTCGGCAGCGACGACCCCGTTGTCCTCAACCTGTTGGGTGTTGAAGGCGACCTGGCGCAAGCGATGGGTCTGAACAACGACTTCTGCGTGCAAGTGATCAAGCAAGTTGGTAACTACGGCGAAATCTTCGACAAAAACCTCGGCCCCGACACGCCCTTCAAACTGGGTCGCGGCCTCAACGCGCTGTGGACCGACGGCGGGTTACTCTATTCGCCGCCATTCCGCTAAAAACAAATGGAGGGTTTGGCTGCTACGGTTATCAGCCAAATCCCTCAACCTTGTGCAGGGCGGCCCGGTTTAACAATCGGGCCGCCTTGCTATAAATCGGTTCATGTTGGCGGCGTCCCCCCAACGCTTTAACGGAATCTAGGGAAGGAGGACTTCACATGGCTCAAAACATCAGCGCCGCGCCAGAGCAAAACATCCCCTTTTGGCGCGACGAGCGCGTTTTAGGTGTATTCGCCCAAATCGGTTTTATTATTGTGGTCATTCTGGGCGCAAAACTTCTGGGAACGAACTTTGCGTCCAACGTCAACAAATTGGGCGAATCACAATTCATTTGCCGCGATGGTTCATTCAGCTATCGCTGCGCCTATGACTTCATGGGCAGCGAGGCCGGGTTTGATATTTCAGACACCGCTCTCGATTATGTAAACACAGATTCTTACTGGTACGCCTTTTACATGGGCCTCTTGAACTCGCTCAAGGTAGGGTTACTAGGCGTTATCTTGACGACTTTTGTTGGTTTATTTGTAGGTATTGCCCGTCTTTCCAGTAACTGGTTAGTTAGTAAAATAGCTCTATGGTATATCGAGCTAATGCGGAACACGCCGCTGCTCTTGCAGTTGTTTTTCATTTATTTCGGCGTGTTGTTAGCGTTACCCCTCATTCAAGACGCTTCGCCCGTATTGGGCTTACCCATTTTTCTCACCAATCGTGGGTTAAGCATCCCGGCTCCTAAGTTCATGTCGGCGGCGGCAATTTGGGTCGCTTTTCTCATTTTAGGCATTATCCAATTCCAGGTAACTTGGATTTTGCTGGCGCGGCAAGAAGAGCAAACAGGACGTGCAACCAATCGCTGGGCGCGTGGCCTTATCGGGTTCTTCATCATTGTTATCGCCGGTTGGTTCATTTCCAGTTCTGTTTCTGACACGCAAGGATTGTTAACAAGCAAAGCAAGCCGCATCCGTGACGTCGGCGATATAGAAAAGGTGATGCTCAACAGAACAAATCTGGATTATCTGGACGAGATTGATACGTTATCGCCCGAAGAGGTTGATGCCGCCGCCTTGAAGATTTGCGTGCTGCGCGACTCGGCCTCGGAGCCTAATCTGATCCGACAGATCGAACGCATTGGCGCGCCTTACACAGTGCGTCGTTTTGATCGTCCCGACCAAGTGACGGCCGCTTACGTCGAGGGCGACTGTGAACTGTTTGCCGCTTCTAAAGCCATCCTGGCCGCCGAACGCGCAACGCTGGAGAACCCCAGCGCGCACTTGATTGTGCCCGTCAAAGAAAGCCCCATTGTGTGGAGCGTTCCTCGTTATGATGGAACGAATATTTTTGGCGGCAGCAAACTGCTGCCTGAGTTTACAGCGCTGCTCATTGGGCTGACCATTTTCTACGGCGCTACGTTGGCTGAGATTGTCCGCGCCGGTATCTTGTCGGTTTCCAAAGGGCAGTCGGAAGCGGCACGCGCGTTGGGTTTATCTGAATCACAGCGGCTGCGTCTGGTTGTGCTGCCGCAGGCATTGAAAGTGATTATCCCGCCTTTGATTGGTATTTTCTTGAGTTTGATGAAGGATACCAGTTTGGGTTTGGCGGTCGGTTATCCCGATATGTACCAGGTGACATTTACGACGATGAATCAGTCGGGACGCGCGGTGCAGGGTATTCTGCTGTTGATGGTTGTTTACCTCACAATCAGCTTAATCTTCTCGATTGTGTTGAATTGGTACAATAGCCGCAATGTGTTGGTGGAGAGGTAATCATGACTGCGATAACTGAATCAATGACGCAGAAATTAAACGCGGCGTTTGAAGGCCGGATTAATTGGCGTTACTTTTTGCAAGATAATGTCACCGGCTCCTGGTATCTGGCTGTTTGGGTAGTTGTACTGGCGGCGGCGACGGTCGCTTATACGATTAACCAGATGAATGTCGCGCCGCTTACCACAATCATTATCCTGATTTTATGGCTGGTTGGCCTGGGTTTTGCTATTGCCAATGGGTTGTTTAAAAAGCGCACGGCAATTGGTTCCTGGCTGAAAACAAATTTGCTGGGGTCGGTGTCCAATGCGATTCTCTCGCTGCTTTTGGTGCTAATCCTGGCCGCCGCTGTGCGCGGTATTTGGTCATGGGCCGTGACGAATGCGACGTTTGACCCGGAATTGACGAAACCGGAGTTCCGCAACCCAGACGGCGCAACTTGGGGCGTTATTCCCGGCGCATGGGAATTATTGATGGTCGGTCGTTTAGACCGGGAAGCTTTGCCACGCGTCCAAATGGCATTGGGTTATATTGTTGTTTTGGGCGTCATCAGCATTGGCGCGAATGTGGCGGGGTATTTGAAGAAGATACGGCCGTTACGTTCAATACTGCTTGGGTTGTGGGCCATCACCCCCATCATCGTCTACATACTTCTGGCGGGTGTATCCGCCGAAGGCGATTTCATCAACTCCAAGACCTTGCTGATAGGCGAAGCGGTTGTGGTAGGCCTATTCCTTTTGCTCTGGTGGCAAAGAACCGTCAAATTCAGCGTTGTGAACCTGGTCATTTGGGCTGCTGCCTGGCCTGTCGCTTATCTGATTTGGCGGGCCATCGGCAAAAGCGAAATGTTCCCGCCCATTAATGTGGCTACCTGGGGCGGCTTGATGCTTACCATCATCATTGCCGTTTCGGTCATCATCCTCTCATTCCCATTGGGTATGGTTTTGGCGTTGGGCCGACGCAGCGAAATTCGCGGCATTCCTGGCTGGCTGCTTTGGCCGGTAGCCGCAATTCTTGCTTTATGGGGGTTATTTGTTTCAACGCCGTCTATCTTAGGCGACATTCGCAATCAAGCCGATTATGTGCTGGCTTTTTGGCCTATCCTCATCTTGGGTTTTGCTTACCTGCTGCAAAAAATGTTCCAGGGGAATGTGGTCGCGGCGGCCAGCACCACCTTCATCGAAGTGATTCGTGGCGCGCCGTTGATTACACTCCTGTTTATGGCCATCATCATGGCGCCATTTTTCCTATCGGAGGGCGCCACGCTGGAAAATGTGTGGGCGGTTATCATTGGCTACTCCCTCTTTTCATCGGCGTACATGGCGGAAAATATACGCGGTGGTTTGCAAGCGCTGCCTAAAGGGCAGTTTGAAGCGGCCGATTCGTTGGGGTTGAACACATTCCAGAAGATGCGCTTCATCATTCTGCCGCAGGCGTTACGCATCGTCATTCCGGCTATCGTGGGACAATTCATCGGTTCGTTCAAATCGTCATCTTTGGTCGCTATTGTCGGGCTGTTCGAACTGTTGGGTATGGTGGCCGTTATCGTGTCCAACCCGCAGTGGTTAGGTTTGCGTAAAGAATTGTTTGTGTTTGCCGGCGTGATTTATTTCATCGGCAGCGCGGTCATGTCCTGGTACAGCCGCCGTCTGGAGGCGCAACTGGGCGTAGGGGAAAGGTAAATGGTGGCTGGTGGCTAGTGGTTGGTAGTTAGTAACTGGCAGCCGGCAACTAGCAATCAATTACATATGGAGAATGAATTATGACTATGAATGTAAATGCAAACGAAGATGTCATTGTCTGCAAAGATGTTCATCTGTGGTATGGTGAGTTTGAGGCGCTGCGCGGTGTGAGCCTGACGGTGAAACGAGGCGACGTGATTGTTATTTTGGGGCCGTCTGGCTCTGGAAAATCCACGTTTATCCGCTCGATTAACCGGCTGGAAGAGCATGGCGCGGGCGAGATTGTTGTGAAGGGTATTCCCTTGACGCATGATGTGCGCGATATTGCCGAGATTCGCCGCGAGGTGGGGATGGTGTTCCAGCAGTTTAATCTGTTCCCGCATTTGACGGTGATGGAGAATATCACGCTGGCGCCGATTAATGTGCGTAAATGGTCGCGCGAGAAGGCGGAAGAGACGGCGATGAAGTGGCTGACACGGGTGGGCATCCCGGAACAGGCGCATAAATACCCCGGCCAGCTTTCGGGCGGGCAGCAGCAGCGGGTGGCAATTGCGCGTACGCTGGCGATGGAGCCGGAGGTGCTGCTGTTTGACGAGCCAACGTCGGCGCTGGACCCGGAAATGGTGAAGGAAGTGCTGGATGTGATGTCTGACCTGGCGAAGGAAGGGTACACGATTCTGGCGGTGACGCATGAGATGGGTTTTGCGCGCGGCGTAGCCGACCGGATTGTGTTTATGGATTATGGGGAGATTCTGGAATCAGACCATCCTGATGAGTTCTTCGATAATCCGAAGCATCCACGGTTGAAGTTGTTCTTGAGCCAGATTTTGCATCACTAGCAGGCTGTCGGAAAAGTCTAAGAAACATTGATGGGACACGGATTAACACAGATAAACACGGATTTTCAAGTAGAAAATATCAAAAAATCTGTGTTTATCCGTGAAATCCGTGTCCCATTATTCTTTCTCCGACAAGCTGCTAGATGACTGACGATTGATAAAAAAACGGCCGTTTCCCCCGAAACGGCCGTTTTTTTATGCCCGCTCCAATACCCCTGTCAGACAGCCAATCGCCCCCGCCGCCTTACTTAACTCGTCAATCGCCACCGTGCGGCAGGTGATTCCCAAATCCTCATAAAAAGCCTGCGTGACAGGCGCGCCCGCCGCCATCAAAATCCGGCGTGGGGCGAGGGTGACGAAATTCAGCGCCGAATTTTGTACCGCCTCCG
>JANTGY010000208.1 GCA_024762695.1 Anaerolineae bacterium | reverse complement strand
CGGCTCTATACAAACCAATTCCCCTCTTCTGTGTACAGTTCTCGTTGTCAAATCAATTGGAAATAGTTGACAGGCGTTTTTTTTTTTTCGGTATAATGTTGCTGTTCTTAGAAATATATCGTGAATGCGACAAATCTGGACGCCCAATCGCCAATAAACACATTGACCAGAAACTGATGATTTGACAATCTGTGGAGGGAGTTATGCGTAATCGTGCCTTGCTCATTATCAATGGGGGCGTTATTCTGGTATTGATGGTCATGCTATTCAGTCGATTCAGTTCTGTTTCTGGCGAATCTCCAGAAGATTTTGATTTGCCAGGGCCTGCGGCTGGCGTTTATCAAGCGTCCCATCTGGCATATATTACCTTTGAGGAAACGGCCGCAGCGAACAAGATGGCGGCTACCGTTTCGCAAGCGTTGGATGAGAACGGCCGTCCCCGCACCGACCAACCGCCTAATTTCCTAATCAGCCAGCCCGAACCATCCCTGTGCCAAACCGATAATGCTTATGCCGCGCCCAACGGCCGTCATCTCATCCTGCAATATAACTGCGAAGCCAACCTTATCGTCCGGCTACTGGATTTGACTGATTCAGACGTTCAAGCGGCCGTTTTCCCACGCGGCTATTTTCTCGATTGGTCGCCCGACGGCGAATGGTTCCTCTTCCGTGACATTGACGCCGACCAAATCCTGCTCATCCCGGCCAATGGCGCCGCCCAGCAACCGCTGGAACTTCCTTTTGGAACCTACGGCGCATCCTTCGCCCCCGATGGGCAAACCATCGTCTACGCCGCCAGCAAGGGGCTGGGATTTGGCAGTGAAATCGGGACGCTGGATTTGAGTGGGGGCAATTACGTGACAGTGCAAACCTTCCCCCGCCAGGTGGTTGCCTATCCCCGCTGGTCGCCAGACGGCGGGCAGATGGCCTACATTCTCATGCCCGACAGCAACATCCCATTTACAATCGGCGAATTATGGCTGGCCGACGCCGCCGGAAAACCAACGGCGTTATTGGACGCCAGCGCAGACGCCGGACACGGTTACCCGCCCGCCTGGTCGCCCGATGGGCAAACCATCGCCTTCATACGGCGCGAAAACCCGGATTCAATCGCCGCCAACCGACTGGCCAGCGCATTGCACAGCAACATTTATCTGGTAGATGCGACGGACGCAGCCGCCCCAGCCGCTCCTGCAGCCACAACCAGCAATCAGGCTACCCCTGTTCCAACTGACCTTTTACCGGCTGTATCTGCCGTTCAACTGACCCATTTCGAAGCTAGTTTGGTTTATGACATCGCCTGGTCGCCCGACGGCAGCCAATTGGCCTTTACTGTTGATGATGCAGTGTGGGCATTAGAACCGGGACAAGAGCCTATTCAAGTCAGTCAATCTAGCGTTGCCCGCCATCCTGTCTGGTTAGTCGCGCCATAAGAAATTGTCCGCATCGACAGCAAGGAGGTTCACTATGATGAAGCAGGCAACCATTGCCCTTGTTTTTAGTTGGCTATTGCTGGTTGGATGCACGGTAGAACAGCCAGCCCTCACAGCGGCGCCGGTAGCCCACCTGCCGACAACCACCCCCACGCCGCTGGACACAGCTACAAGCGCGCCTACCCCTACTGAACCAGTACTCGCTACCACGCTTCCAACCGATACGCCTTCGCCAACAATCCCTGCAGCTACGCCAGAACCCACTCAAAGGCCTACAAGCACGCCTGTTGCGCTTGACCCATCGCTACCTCTACCAACCGGACGCATTTACTTCCTTTGGGACCCCAACCCAATTCCTGAAGAACGCGGAATTGGCGAACTCCCAGAGACTAGCCTTTTTGAGGCCATTCCTGGGGCTGCGCCTAATGACTGGTATATTGAACGTGTTGTTGAGATGTTTGGCAAGCCCATCATGATCCCGGCCCCTGATTTCACCAAACTGGCGATTCTCCGTTACGACGATACAAATGGAGATGGCGTCGTTGATACTCAAAGAGGCACGGACGTCGCTAATGTTTATTCGTACAATGTAGTTAACAGTTCTCTGACTCATCTGACCGAGAATCAATGGAGTCCAGGTACAGTTAGTTGGTTATCTAATGCACAAGCCTTAACTTATCCACAATTAAACGACTTGTACGTTGTTGAATTAAATGCTCCACTTCATACCAGCAAATTGATAAGTTATTCGGGCAATATTTATAATCACGCTTGGTCGCCTAACGGTAATTTTTTAGCAAGCCTCCATGCTCCATCTGCACAACCTACATCTATAATCATTCTTGATATATTCAATCCCGAAAATAACAGCGTCTCAAATATTTCTGAAATCACGTCTGTTCCTAAAAAGTTGTTATGGTCACAAAATAGTCAATGGTTAGCCTTTTCTCAATACATTGGCCGCGGTTTACAGATCGTAAATGTACGCGCTGGTGAAGTGAAAGAGTTGGTTCCATTTGATAATCAGGTTTTTTCTGAGTGGGCTCCAAATGATTCATCGTTAGCATTTACATATGATTCCAAACTTTTTCTTTGGGATGCAAATACTGAAATTAGTACGGAGCTCTTTAGCGCGGAAGTTCTGGGCGCTCCCTCTTGGTCTTCTAGTGGAAATGATATAGCTGTCGGCTACGCTGACAGGGAACAATCAGGAATACTCATAATTGATCCCGTTCATTATAGTCAGGAAAGAATGGACTTAGGTATGACGGTTAGTCAAGTTTTCTGGTCGCCAGATGGACAGTGGCTATTGTTTTCCTCTGAACTGGATGATCGGGTGGGTTTATACATGGTTAATAGAAAAGGCGGGATACCCTTCATATTTTTAGAGACAACTGGTCGGGAATTCCCGTATGCTATTTTTTGGTTACCGGTTCAATGAGTTGATGTAGAACTTATAACTTATAAGCACTGTTTGTACTATTCAGATAAAAAATGAGGTTTTGGAGGGGATAAATGCTAACAAAGCGCATACTTTCGGTGACAGTTGTTGTTCAAATTATTTGCTGGAGCACAATTGCTTTACTCTTTCTTGGGAGAAACGGACGAACAGTTCAAGCCATTCCTTTCTATCAGGAAGCGACTCCAGAACCGTTTCTGGGGCCGATTTACTATGGTCAGGAAGATGTAATGAATGTATTTGACCATGAGTTCCCATTATTTGGCGGCGATAATACTGATGAGCCAGGTGACAGCGTGAGGCATTATGACGGAATCATTCATGATCCACCAATTAATGGGTATGGTTATGATGCCCATATTGGAATTGATTATCATCTTGTATATGAACCTGTTTTAGCTGCGGCCAATGGCGATGTGGTGGTTGCTGGCTGGTCTAATCCAGCCAATCATCGTCTCCTGTATGGTTTACATGTGGAAATGATACATCATGCCAATACAGATTATCGTGTATGGTACGGTCATTTGAGTACATTGTCAGTTAAAACAGGCGATGAAATATTGATTGATGCGGCTGATCCGGGCAACAGGAACCGGATATTAGGTATAAGCGGTAACACAGGCAGCTTGTTGGGTTGCGATGATCCGGTAGGAGTTGATCCCTTATGTAGCACACATTTGCATTTTGAAGTGCGTCAAATCTCTGGGAATCGGCCGGTAAATCCCTATGGTTGGATTGGGTTAGATCAAAACCCACCTGTTGCCGACCCATGGGCTAACCATGAGGTAGGCGCGACGAGTTACAATCTTTGGGAGAACCCGCCGGTCGTGACCACCAACCAGTATCCCAGCGGCGCTTTCGTGACGGAGCCGCCGCTCAACGATTATTTGATAGAAGTTGACGATGCGGTTAATTCCAACTTGTTCACGATAAATGGCGATTGTTGGACATCTGTAACCGATATTGAAGGAATTGATGGCGACTATCATTCTTCGCTGGCGAATACGCCGGGCAGTTCTGGTCCCTGTGATGTTCAGTGGTCATTTGACTCTAATGCTTTTGCCCCGGCTGGCGACTATGACATTTACGCACATATTCCCGATCCGGCCACTTCTCTAAGCGCTGAATACACCATTTTTCGTCAAGGAATAATCAATACGGCTATTGTTGTTCAGGCAGCCTATCCACCCTATGAAACGCACGATGGCTGGGCCTATATCGGCCGTTACCATTTTGATATGAATGGCAGTCTGGAATTTATTCGATTAAACAACCAGAATGGAGCAACGATGACCGAAGATACCGGTAATCTTCTTATTGCCGATGCCATTCGTCTGATGCCTGCGAATACGCCCCCTGATATAGAAGTTGCAGTTGTTCAGAGCAGTGACGATGCCGGGCCGTATCCGGTAGAATGGCCTCTTCCATCTGACGCTTGCTCGGCAACCGATCCCCAGTTTGGGACGACTTACAGTGAAGTTTATTTTGGTCATTGCCCTGATGGGACAGATATGGTAAGCGGTTTCCGCTTCCAGAATGTCGCCATTCCTCAAGGCGCTACTATCACCGCCGCCCAGATTGAATTTACAGTGGATGGTCTTTATACAAATAATATTGAAGTCCAGTTCCAAGGGGAATTAACGGGCGATTCAGCTGCTTTCAGCGATACCAATCGTCCCAGCGATCGCAATCCGTTAACTACCGCCGTACCCTGGTACATTGGAAGCGAGGATGAATGGTTTGTATGGCAAACACGGCTTAGTCCGGATCTGAGCGCTGTTGTGCAAGAAATTGTTAACCAATCTGATTGGGTAAGCGGCAATGCGCTGACCATCATTGCCCAGCCAGTGGGAACCGGCGTCTTGCATCGCCGTGTTATTGCTTGGGATCGGGAAGGCGTGGCGCGATCGGCAAGGTTGCAAATTTGGTATACGGAACCGGTTCCGCCTACGCCCACGCCACCGCCTGGCCCGCCGCCGCCGATTAATTTAACGGCCGTCTTCTTCGACGACCTGCCCCATCCCACTGACGACCCGCAGCCAAACCGCATCATCCCTCTCCCGCAACCCTATGTCCTGCTCTCCTGGCAGCCCAGCCCGCCGCCGCCCAAAACGACGTTTAATGTATACCGCAGCGCTTCCTATCCCGTTCCGGTGGATGCGGCGCATCGCATTGCTGCGGGGCTGTCTACGACAATCTACGAGGATTATGTGGGCATTTCGGGGTATTGGTATGTGGTAACGGCCGTCAACTCATTAAGCGAAAGCGCCCCTTCCAACCACGCCCAGGCCAGCCCGCCTTGTCCTGATTGTTAAGCCGTTTCAGCGCTGACCGTTTGGCATTTCGGCGCTAAAATCGGCGGCATGTCATCCAACAATAGTCAACAAGAAAATTTATCGTCAGGCGCGGGTCGGGTCGGCCTGGCTTTTGCGGGGCCGATTGGGGGCGGGGTTTTGGCGTCTGTGTTGGTGGGGGGGCTGGGAACGGCCGTTACCGACCAATCCGCCATCGCCATTCTATTTGCCGGGCTGGGCCTGGTAAGCTGGTTCATCGGTTTACGTTGGTATGGGCTAGCGGGGATGGGGTTGCGCGGCAAACGGCCGCTTTATTCCAGTATCGGTTTTGCCACATTGGGCTGGGTCGCCTTCCTGCTCTTGCGCTTCTTTTTTGTCCGCATCCTCGGCTTTGGCCCGCCCGATTCAGGACGCAGCTTCGTCTTTTTGCTGCTGTTTGAAGCGTTTGCCGTGCAATTATGGGTATTTGGCCTTCTGTTTCGCGCTCTGGCCGATTGGCGCGGGCCGATGACGGCGGCTATCGGCAGCGGCATCATTTTTGGGGCGGTCGCTTACCTGCTTTTCCAAGAATCGTTCAGCGGCTCTTTGGTCAGCTTTCTCCAATTTGTGATGTGGGGCGTATTTCTGGGCATCGTCCGGCTGCGAACCGGCAGCATTTTGGGCAGCGTCGTCATTCAAGCCCTGCAAAGCTTTACTGCCTGGACGGTGATGGTTCCCGAAGCGCCGCCGCTGAACAGCCAACTGCAAACGCTCTACATCACTGTTAGCGTCGCCTACCTCATCCTCATCTGGCGGTTGTGGCCAAAGGTGAAGGAAGATTACCGAATTTGAATTGGGTTTGGCGGGGATTGGGGGATTAGGGGATTCAATCCCCAAATCCCCTAATCCCCGCCCAAAAAGGAATTTATGTCTGAACTTAAGGTTGTCATTGATGAACGAGCGCGGTTGGTCACGGCCGTTCTCGCTGCCAGCGATTGGCCGGAAAGGGAGCAGGCGCAGGCGACGCACGCCGTTCATCCGCACAGCAAACAAGTGCGTCAGTTTGTTGCTTCATTCAGTGAACATCCGGCGGTTGCGGGTTTGAATAAGGGATTGGCCGGGGGAACGGCCGTTGCCGATTTTTTCACCGCCGCCCTACGCTGCAACTGGCCTGATTTTGCCCCAACCGAATCGCTCCCCGGCAATCTGGCCGATTGGACGACGCATCTGCCCGATTTTGCCGCCCAATCCCAACTGGCTGACTTTTGGGCCGCGCACACACAGCCTTGGAACGAAGCCCGCGTCGGGCTTGATGACATCTTCGCGCAAAGCCAGATTATCGGTTTTCTGGGCAAGCTGCTCGGTCATCCCGTTCCCAAACCGGTTATCGTCATGCCTACCGTGACCTATCCCATGCTGAATCCGATTGTGGCGGAAACGGCCGTTACCGTCTATTTCATCCTGCCGCCCGCCAAAGCGTGGGGCGAATCGCCGCCCTGGCCGCACGGCGAAGACCCCGGCTGGGCCGTCGCCCAAACTTGCTGGCATTTGGCCGGTCATTTTTTGGCCGAAACTTTGGCCGATTTAGACCAAACCGGGCAAGCGGAACTGCTGCACGCGGCCGTCACCCTATGCCTGGAAAATGATTTCGACGAAGCCGAAGCGATGGCCTACCTCGTCCGCAGTAAGAAAGAACACAAGCTGCCCCGCCTGCCCCGCGTCGTTGAAGATTTGCGCGATTATTTAGCGGGAGACGGCCGTGAATTAGCGGAAGTAATTGGTAATTGGTAATTCGCAATTACCCAATTACCCAATTACCAATTTACCCAATTTCCAAACAAGGAGACCCCATGACCCACGAATACATCCTCACCCGTACCGAAGGCCGCGTTGGCATTGTCCAATTTAATCGGCCCAAAGCGATGAACGCCCTCAACCGGGGGCTGATGAGCGAGACGATGGACGCGCTGGACGCCTTCGACGCCGACGACAATATCGGCTGCATGGTCGTGACCGGCAACGAACGCGCTTTCGCCGCCGGAGCCGACATCAAAGAGATGGCCGGCGCGACTCCGGCCAGTATGCTGGATAATCCGTTTATCGGTTACTGGGATCGGCTGCAAAGAATCGGTAAGCCGGTCATCGCTGCCGTATCGGGCTACGCGCTGGGCGGCGGCTGCGAATTGGCGATGGCCTGCGACATGATCGTCGCCAGCGAGACGGCCAAATTCGGCCAGCCGGAGATTAACCTGGGCATCATCCCCGGCGCGGGCGGCACGCAGCGGATGACGCTGGCGGTGGGTAAGGCGTTGGCGATGGAGATGGTGTTGAACGGCCGTAACCTCTCCGCCGACGAAGCGTATAAATTTGGCCTGATCAA
>JANTGY010000207.1 GCA_024762695.1 Anaerolineae bacterium | reverse complement strand
TTCCTGATTAACAAACTACCTGCGATTGTCATACCTGCGAAGGCAGGTATCCATCTTTTTTAGAGGAGTGGATTCCCGCCTGCGCGGGAATGACATGTCCAGATTTTTATAAAGGAACAACTCTATTATAGATCGCGGCGGGAAAAGCTGAAGAGGGCGAAGGCTAACAGGGCCAGCATGTAGATGAAGGCATAGCCGATCATCAAATCGCTGGGTTGGGAGGCGATGGCGAAGGGGCCGCCGGTCATGATGGAACTGGTGAATTGGGGTTGGAAGAGGCTGAGGGCTTTGCGCCACAATATCTCGCTGGGCATGATGAGACTGGCAGCGATGCCGATGTCTACGGCCGTTTCATTCCGCAGTATCGAGCCAATCTGTTCTACCCAGCCGCCGATGAAGGCGATGCCGTACATCATAAAGGCCATCACGCCGTTGGAGAGGGTGGAGAGCCGCGTGCCGCCGGCGATGGTCAGAGTCAAGACAACCAGTCCTTGCATGACCATCAGCGCTATCCCCGAAAACAGGTTGTTGACGATGAAGCCGGAGCGCAAATAGACGATGAGCAGCAGTCCGCCGGTGAGCACAATGCTGTAAATGATCAGCAGCGCGGCGAAACCGAGCCATTTGCCGATGAGGATTTCCCAACGGCGCACAGGCTTGGTGAGGATGGCTTCGATGGTGTGGGTATCTATTTCGGCGGAAACGGCCGTGACCGCAATCAACACGGCGATAATGATAATGAGAAAATTGACAGCGTACAGCCCGGCCGTCAACAAAACGCCAATGATGATGGGGAACTCGTCAGGGTTGTTGAGATTTTCGCTGATGTCCAGGTAAATGTAATGGAAACCCAGGCCAAAAACGGCTAAAAACAGCCCGCCAAGCAGCAGCGTAATCCACAAAATGCGGCGACGTTGCGTTTCGCGGATGGTCAACTCAGCAATGATGAGCGTCGTCATACATCCCCCTTGTTGCCAACGATTTGTAAGAACTGGTCTTCAAGGGAGAGGCGGCGTTGGCTGAGTTCATACAGGGCGTGCCCGTTGGCGATGAGCCATTGCGCCAGCCCGGGGATTTTGTCTTCGTGGGCGAGGGTGAGGCGGATGCGCTGGCTGTGAGCGTGGCCGTTTCCCCTCTCCGCCCGTACATCTGTCCCAAATCGAGCCAATCCAGCTAATAATTCCGGCGTTAGTTGTCCTATCCGAATCGTCACTTCAATTTCCGATTGGGAAAATTCAGTCAGGGAAGCCGTTTGCAAAATCAGGCCGTCACGGATAAAGGCGACGCGGTCGCAGGTTTGTTCCACTTCGCTGAGAAGATGGGAATTGAGGAAAACCGTCGTCCCTTCCTGGCGCAAGCTGTTGATGATGTCGCGCACTAATCGGCGGCCCAGCGGGTCTAAACCGGATGTTGGCTCGTCGAGGAAAACGAGTTGGGGGCTGTTGAGCAGCGCCTGCGCCAGCCCAATGCGCTGTAACATCCCTTTGGAGAAGGCGGCGAGCCGGGTGTCTGCCCGGTCGGCGAGGTCAACCAGAGCCAGTAAGTCGGGGATGACGGCCGTTCGCTCCCCCTTGCTCATGCCAAATAAACGGCCGTGTAAATCCAAAAACTCGGCCGCCGTCAACCATTCATGAAAGCGGAAATGTTCGGGTAAAAAGCCGATGCGGGCGCGGGTGCGCCAATCGGTTAGGGGCTGGCCTAGCAAAGTAGCCGTTCCCGCTGTGGGCGCGATGAGGCCCAGCAGCATTTTAACGGAGGTGGTTTTTCCGGCTCCATTTGGCCCTAAAAAACCAAAGATTTCGCCGCGTTGGACCTGGAGTGTGAGGTCGGCAACGGCCGTTTTTTCGCCAAAAACTTTGCGTAAACTCCGAGCGTCAATCGCCAGATGGTTGGCAGTCAATGTTAATTCCTTAGTGTCCCCGCCAAATCAACTAACTCGCTGGCCGATTCATTAGGGCCGAGAAGCAAGTAAACGATGCCCTCTTTCTGCCAGAACAAGGCGCTGCCTTCGTTGCTGATGCTGTTTAAGGCCAGCCCACTCACGCCATCTACCGTCACTTCGTTAAAAGAGGCGAAATCTTGCGGGATAGGCAGCAGGACGGTGCTGGTCCAATCAATGTTTTGCGCCAGACGTTGAGCCTCATCGTCGTTCATGC
The DNA here is from genome assembly GCA_024762695.1 of Anaerolineae bacterium. Classification (GTDB taxonomy): domain Bacteria; phylum Chloroflexota; class Anaerolineae; order Promineifilales; family Promineifilaceae; genus JACKCC01. The sequence goes on along the minus strand of JANTGY010000207.1, from coordinate 5,396 downwards.
CCAGCGCTTGCAGTAACGCTTCGCCGAGAACAGTTGGGTTCACATCATCGGGGTAATCTACTTCCGGGCTGGCCGTTTGCAAGAGCATTATGCCGTTATCCCACTGCTGCTGAACGCCAGCGAAGACGGTGACGTCTACCTGCGCCCCATCCAGGCTGTCGGGCAAGAGCATGGGATCGGCGCCAGTGGCCTGTACGATGGCGCGGGCGCCTTCTAAATCGACGATGAAACGGCCGTTTCCCCCTTCAGCCACCCAAATCTCATCCGGTTCCGGCAAATCGGCCAACGTGCGAATATGCGCTATCCCAATTTCTTCCGACGCCTGCGCCAGACTGTCCACCGGACGCAATTCGCCGGGTTCCTGAAGGATTTCCACTTCGCCAGGCATCAAGCCTTCTTCGGCTACTTGCTGCAAAATGGCAATTTGTTCCGGCGAAACGGAGATGGCGGCGAACTTTTGCACGCGAAACAGCCCTAAGAAATCGCTGGCGGCGGCGCGCACCGTTGGAAAGCTCAAGGCAACGCCAAATAACAGGGCAATCAAAACGGTCGAGAAGGCATATTTACGATTGTTTGCCATTACCCACCTCCCCAATCGGTTCCCAAGCCGATTGTCTTCCCGCCGATCAATTTCTTGTCGCACGCGAGCCAGCGCCTGAACGGCCGTGCGCGGCGCATCGGCAGGCGTTGGTTCCAGTATGGTTAGCTGATCGATTGTGTTTTGAATCTCTTTTTCTTGATTCATCATCCTATCCTCCGTGGAGGAAAAGTTGACAATTAACAATTAATAATTGGCAATTGACAATTATTCTCCAATCTCTTCTCCATACGCTTGCCTAAACGCTTCGGCTGCCCGCGCCAGCAAGGTTCCCACTGAGCCGGGAGCCACATTACAGGCGGCGGCGCATTCGGCGTAGCTAAAATCCATTTGGCGCATGAGCAGCAGTTGGGCCTGTCGTGGTTTGATTTGGGCGAGGGCGGCGCGCACGGCCGTTTCCATCTCCTGCTTTTCCACTTCCTTCTCCGCCGCCGGGACGCCTTGCGGGCCGGGAACCAGAACCGTATCGCGCTGCCAGCGCCGCTGCCGTCCGCGAATCGCATTGTAACCGGCGTTCGTCGCCACTCGATACAACCAGGCGCTGATATTGTGTTCTCGATTGGGCTTGAAAAACCGTTTGCGAAAGGCGCGATTGTATAATTTCAAAAACACTTCTTGCGTCAAATCCTCCGCTTCGGCGCGGTTACCTACCAGTCGAAACAGCAGCCCATAAACGCGATCATAATGTTGGTGAAAAACAGCCTCAAATGAAGCTATGTCGCCCTGTTCGATGCGCTTCAGCAGCAAATTATCCGTCAGTGTGGTCACTTGGTTGCCCTTAAGATTTTCTGAATTGCTCAATTCGTCCATCTAAACACCAAGATTAAGCTGTTTGTGACAGGAGGGAATGCGTCATGCGTCATGCGTCATGCGTTTTTTGCCAAATACTTGGTCGTAATCGAACTGCCAGGGCTGGGTGTTGACTTCATCCAAGCCCAAATTTGTCAAAATGTTTTCAAATTGTTCGCGGGAATGGTAACGATTGAGGAAAAACTTAGCCTCTTTGCCGCGCCGCCGGGTGACGAAGAGGACGCCGCCGGGTTTGAGGACGCGGGCCATCTCGCGCAGCGCGGCCGTGTCGGATGGGAAGAATTCAAGGGATTCCAGGCAAGTGACGGCATCGAAATGGTTGGCGGGGAAGGGGAGGGGCACGGCCGTTCCCTGCGTCAACATGATCCTGCCCCGGTAGGGAGCCAGTTTGGGAACCGCTAAATCCAGCATTTTACGCGCCGGGTCTAAGCCGATGACACGGCCGTTAAACGTCGCTTCATCCAATAAATAGGAGGGCAGGCGCCCTGTGCCGGTGGCTACATCCAAGACGAGTGGGTTGGGGAGGTGGCGGAGGTGGTAGCGTAACGGCCGTACTACAAAAAAGCGCTCCGCCTCATCGTCAAATTCTTTAATGCCGTCATACTTGTGCGCCGTGATGTCGTACAACCAGACCACCAGCCGCTGGCCCAAAAAAACGCCCTCTGTCGTTATGATGAGCCAATAAATCAAGCCGCCCAATAGAGCCAGCCCCAAGAGCAAACCAAGCCAAAGCGCCATTGTTAATTTCCGAGGTAGCCGGCTGCGCGCAGCCAGCGCTCCGTTTGGCGCATTCCCTCGTCAATAGAAAGGCGCGCGGCGTAACCCAGCCGTTTTTCAGCTTTGGTCGTCGGAAAAACGGCTTTTTGTACGTAATATTTGAGCCGGTCGCGGGTCAAGGGCAGTTTCAAATCCATTTTTTCGCTGGCAAAAGCCAAGATATTGGCCGCCCACATGGGAATGCGGCGCGGCTTTTTGCCGCACATCGCCCCGTAATAGCCAAAGAACGTATGCCAATCAACGGGGGGATCGACAAAGTTGAATGATTCGCCGGGAGCCTGGGGGGAAACGGCCGTCAACATCAACCCATCTACTAAATTATCAATGTACACCGGCAAAGCATACCCATCCCCTGCCCCAAAAATAACTGGCAGCCCCTTTTGTATCGCCTCCACCATCTTAATTGTCCAGCTCGACGCGCGTGGCCCGTAGACCATGCCGGGGCGGGCCACCGCCACTTCCAAATCCAATCCCGCCGCCGTTTCCCACACCGCTTCTTCGCCGACAGCTTTGGAACGGCCGTAAGTATCCCGCTGTTTCGTATTTAGAGGATGGCTCTCATCTACCAGCAGCCGCTGCGGCGGGCCATACGCATTGGTTGAGCCGATATGCACAAACCGTTGCACGCCCGCCTCATCCGCCAGCCGCAGCAAATCCTGCGTCGCGGCTATATTCACCTGCCGCGCTTCCTCTTCCGACGCGCGATGTTTGCTCAACAAGGCGGCCGAGTGGATGACGATTTCTTGACCGGTGAGCAGTTGGCGCAGAACGGCCGTGTCCCGCAAATCCGCCTTTTGTAAATCAACCCCCGCCTCGCGCACAAACGGAACCTTGTCCAATTGCCGCCCCGTTCCCGTTACCAGCGCGCCTTCCTCCACTGCCAGCCGCTGCGCCAGCCGCCCGCCAATAAAACCCGTCGCCCCGGTCACTAAAACGCGTTTCTCATTCAATTTCCCATTTAGATAAGACATGCCTGAATTGTAAAACCTATTGCCCAAAACGTAAACCCGCGCCTATGCTAAAGTGCGGCAATTACATAACCATTGCCTCAATAATGCCCGATTAGGCGGATAAATGGATTTTGCGAACGATAAGCATGCCATACGCCCAATTTGCAATCGCTGCCAACCGATAATTTTGTTGAATCAATCGCCCCTTGATATACTTACCGGGATTAGGCATCTTTTTAGAGCCTACAATTGTCTTAAGACTGAGGCGCATCCTGAATAACCGCCATGCAATCGGCAGCATCATCGACAGTCCAAGCGCTCGACAATTGTTAACATCGTGGAGGATTCCGTGAGAGACTTAGTCCCTGAAAGTGGTTACTACTATCCCAACAGAATGGCCCGCATCCTGCTAGACTCTATGGAAGAAGTCATGGGACGCAACGGCCTGAACGCATTACTTAATCTCACAAACATGCGCCATTTGATCACCGAACCGCCGCCCGATAACTTGGAACGGGGATTTGAATTCGCCTATATTTCTAATTTGAGCGCTGGTTTGGATGAAATTTACGGACCGCGCGGCGGGCGTGGGTTGGCCCTACGCGGCGGGCGGGCCATGTTTTCGCAAGGATTGCGCCAATTTGGCGCGTTGGCCGGCGTTGGCGACCTGGCCTTCAAAGTGCTCCCCTTAGCCACCAAACTCAAAATTGGCGTACCGGCCGTTGCCCGAATTTTCACCCAATTTAGCGATCAGACCAGCCATGTTGAAGATAAAGACGATCATTTCCTTTATTACATCGATCGTTGTTCGATGTGTTGGGGACGGAAGGCAGACCGTCCCATCTGCTTTATCGCCGTAGGCATTCTGCAAGAAACTTTGCGTTGGGTAAGCGGCGGGCTGGAATTTCGTGTTGAAGAAATAGAATGTGTGGCGATGGGAGCCGAGGCTTGCGTTTTCAGAATTGATAAAGAGCCAATTAAATAGGCAGCTTCAAGCAAATCGTATTCCGGGCCAAAGCATTCAGGTAGCGATGCTTCCCATGATCCGGGTAGCTGCATCTTTGCCTGACCTAGGGGAAGAGTAAAACGTGGAAGACAAAAATAAGGAAAGCAAAATCTTCATCGTCGAAGACGACGTAGACCTCTCGGAAATGCTAAGCGCTTATTTCCGCGTTCAGGGGTACGTGGTTAATGGCGCGGCTCGCGGCGAAGATGCTGTAGCGGCCATCAGCCAGGATACGCCGGATGTGGTCGTCTTGGATATCCGCTTGCCCGATATTGACGGGTATGAAGTGTGCCGTCGCTTACGTCAAATGCGCCGCACCGAAAATATCCCGGTGATATTTTTGACGGAAAAGCGGGAGCGCGAAGACAAGTTGGCCGGTTTAGAATTGGGGGCGGTTGATTACATCACCAAACCCTTTGACATCCAGGAACTACGCTTACGCATACGCAATGCGCTGCGGCGCACGCGTTTAAGCTCTCTGATGAACCCGGTTACCGGCTTGCCGGAAGGCGCTTTAGTACACGAACGGTTGGAACGGATGATACGCCAACCGGATTGGGGAATTGTTCTGGCCGGCATTCGCGGGTTGGAAAAATTTCGCAATAAATATGGCTTCGTCGCCGCCGACGATGTTTCGCGGGCGGCGACTTTGATGATCGCCAATGCGGTGCAAGAAAGCAGTGATGAGGAAGCTTTTGTAGGGCACACGGATTCGGGTGATTTTGTGGCGCTGACCACTGTAGAAAACCATAAACAGTTGGCCGAGCGCTGTCTGGTGCGTTTGCAATCGTCTATCCAATACTTCTATCCGGCGTTGGAACGCGCGCGCTTAAGTTCCATGCCGGTCGGGGAACGGTTGACGGCGCGGGTGGCGCATCTCTCATCGCGCGAGCATGCGTTTCCCGATTTAGAAAGTTTGTTTGCGGCTTTAGAAAGCCAAATCTAATTTTTGCTGATTTAGCCTATGCAGATGGCTGTCGGTTGGCGAATAGTGGATTCATCATAGTGTGATCGAACGGATCAGGGCTAGCAATAGCCCTGTTTTTTTGTTATGACTCGTAACGTATGAAGCGACTTGGTGGATACAAGAACGATTTGCTGATAATGGCGGGCTTTTTGCTGCTGCCGTTGCTGCTGTATGGCGCAGTGACGCTGGGTGGCAAGACGATGGTTCCGGCGGATAATTTGTTCCAATGGCAGCCGTGGGCCAGCCATGCGGCTGAGTTGGGGGTGGAAACGCCGCAAAATGGGCTGT
>JANTGY010000206.1 GCA_024762695.1 Anaerolineae bacterium | reverse complement strand
CTTCCTCAAAGGAGCCGACTTGCACGCCGCCAACAACGGTGTAACTGAACTGGAAGGTTCGGCTGCCCACTGTCGGCTCAAAATACCAGTTGATGGTAACTTCATCGGAGCCAGAGTCTACTTCAAAAGTCCGGGGAGAATTACTGCTAGATTCTGAATAACTGCCATTTTCATCACGCACGCCGATGTTGGTAATGGCGTCATTGTTGCCGTTGCTGCCCGTGAAAATGGAGCCATAGCCATAGGTGAAAGGCGCGCCGGAGAAGTTGAGCGTTTGCGTTTCAATAACGTGCATGTCGCCATTTTCCAGCAGGGTGATGTCAACGTCGAATCGTTCCCAGTAAAAACTTTTGGTTTGCGCGGAACTGCTGCGGGGAGCAAGAAATAGGGCAAAGAGGAGTAACGGTAAAAGGATAAAACGTTTGGACGATTTGAATAGATTGGTCATTGATGTTTTCCCTCATTTAACAAACGGCGTTGCAGCTATTATACATGCGAGTGGCGGAGTTGCGAAGTGCGAAGCGGTTGTAATTTAGTTGAGCCATTGGGCGATGATTGTATTGAGTTTGCCGGTTTCATTCAGGTGTTCCAGACTGGCATTCAGGTTTTCCAGTAAGCGTTCGTCATCTATACGGACGGCGAGGGCGAAAGGTTCTACGGTTACGGGTTGGGGAATACGTTTGAGGGTCGGATGTTCGGCGAGGGCGAGACGACCGCTTATGGCGTCAACTAATGCGGCGTCGGCCTGGGATTGGGCAACGGCCGTTACCGCTGCGGCGGCGCTGTTGTGAGTTTGTATAGTCAGGTTGGGGAGCCGCTGGCCCCAAGTATTGGCTTCCACATGACCTAATGCGCCTAATTCGACGGAGAGGATACGGCCGTCCAAATCCCCCATCTCCATAATCTCCATCTCATCGGTCGGCACAATTAAAATCTCTCCGGCGTTAAAATACGGCTCGCTGTAGGCAAAATCGCGCATTTGCCCCGGCACAATGACCAGCGCCGAGATAAGAACATCCACCTGCTCTGTTGCCAGCGCATCATACAAACCGTCATAACCAAAATAAACAAATTCCACTTCCAAACCCAAATCAGCGGCAATGGCATGGGCCAAATCCACATCCAGACCGCGCAAGCCGCCATCATCCGCCGCCTCAAATGGCGGATACGTCGGGTCTAATCCCACACGCAGAATACCGTCTTTTTCAATGCGTTCCCAGGTAAGATTTTCGACCTTACAGGCGGTTAGTAGAAGTAGGAAAAACGTAAAACGTAAAACGTAAAACGTAAAACGCACTTTGGTTACCTTAATTCCCCGTATATTGTTTAATTTCATCATAAATGGGCTTGGTTACAAACTCTGGCGTGACCAGCGTGTAATAATCTGGGTAGCTTTTGGTTGGGGCGGGGTAACGGAAAGCCCACAGCGCCATCGTTTCCACGTAGGGCCAGTTGGCTTCGGCGTAGCGTAGGGCGTCCAGGGTGTATTGAATGCGCTGGCCGGGACGGACGGCTTGCGTCCAGCGCGGGTGGTCGTTCCAGCCGGATTCGGTAATGAAGATGCGTGTTTCGTCGTCGCCATAATCGCGCATAATTTGGCGGACTAATTCGACGCGGCGAAAGTTGAGCAAATCGGGGGCGGGGGCGGTTTCGGGCGGGAAGGTGAGACCGTAGGCGTGGACGGCTAATCCGTCGAAGTAATCAGCGGCGCCGGCAGCGTACATGGCATCCAGATATTCCAAATCGTTTAATCCCCAGGGGGAACCGGCCGGTTCCAGCGTGGGGGCCAACGCGCCGCCCAGTACAACGACGTCGGGATTGGCTTGTTTGACGACCGGGTAGACGGTTGCCAGCAAATCTACGTAATCTTGCGGCGTTGTGATGCGGTAGCCCCATTCGTAATTGAGATTGGGTTCGTTGCCGATGATGATATGGCTGACTTGTCCGCGATACCGTTGGGCGAAAACAGCCGTAAACGCGGCAAAATCATCATAAGCGTTGGCGTCCAGGTAAGTGAGCGGCGTCTCTTTGGGACGTGCCCAGCCCGGCGTCAAGCCAATCCGGGCGATAACTTCCAACCCCTGGGCGTTAGCGTGTTCGATGACTTGATCGGGATGCTCCCAGGCGACGCTGCCATCCTCGCTTTGATAGTAGGCCCAGGGGAAAAATTCAACAATGCGCGTCGCTCCCATTTCGCGGACGAGCTGCAGTGTGCGCTGGATTTTCCACTCTTCCACTTCATCGGTCAGGCGGGTATGAACGGCCGTGATAGGATGTTCGCTGTAAACGGTTTGCGGCGGCCCCGGCGTAATGAGGATGGGCGCCGGTTGGAGCAAAGGGAAAATGATGGCGAGGACGAGCAGGCGCAACCCGGTTTTGAATGATGAATGGCGAATGGTGAAGGATGAATGGGACGCGCTCAATTCATCCTTCATCATTCTGCATTTGATCGGCGTAGTAACCGGCCCACCAGCCCAGTTGTTTAAAGATGGCGTCAATCCGAATGGGGGAAGGGGCAGAGCGGTCGGGCAGCGGTTCGGGGGGGACAAAGCGTTCAATACCCTGCAGCCGGCAAAGCAGCTCATGTTCTAATTGAACGTTGAGCAGTTTGTTTTGGTAATCGTGGATGATGTCATGCAGTTTGCTGTCGTCTTGGGTGAGGTAGGCGTTGGGTAGTTGAACGATTTGCACGTCGGCGGGCAAGCGGGCAGCCTGACGCAAGACTTGCCGTTTGGATGGGCTGATAGCCGCGAGCGGATCCTCGCCCCACTGATGTTGGTATCGTTTGAAAACGATGTCTAACGGCCGTTCCACTTCAGCAATTAGTCGCAGTTGGGAAGTGGTGACGACTTGTAAACCCGTGCAACGGTCGGCGACTCGTTTGGCAAGCGACGGCCATTTGATAGCCATAATCTGATGTGGAGTCAGCTTTTGGAAGACCATAATCATACGGTCGTTTTGTTGGTAGATGGCTTGTAAACCAGGCAATAAGGCGCTGGTTGTGGTTGGCTGCGGCAGCGATAACGGCCCAGTCAGGGCAGCGATCTGGTTTGTTAAATGGTATTGGACAAGGGCGAAGAGTTCTACGGCCGTTTTCTCTAATCCCAGTGGCTTTCCGTGTAAGCGCCGCGCCAGACGACGCAAATGTTTCAACTGCTCTTTAGCTTCATCTGGTTCCAACAAACTGGGCGTCAACGCGATGGAAGCCTGGCTTGCTTCCCAGGCCAGACGAGCGGAAGAATCGTAGGGATCCGTCGTCGGCCAGCCATCTAAATAATCAGGCGGGCCAAATAGAATTTGGCCTTCGTGAATCAGGTGATGGGCAAAGGTGGGCGCAAGGGTCAAGTAGCGGGCAAAGTCGCTTTCCTGAGCGATAAGCGGCGCATGGCACAAAACAGTGCAATACTCGTCCCAAATGGGCAAGAAAAGCCGACGCAGAGCATGGATGCTGGTTCCGTCAGCCACGACGGCCAGTAAATTAATATCCGACTCTTCGGGCAGGTATTGATTTTGAGCTAAACTGCCGAACAGGAAAACAGCTTCTAGTTGGCCGCCTAATTTGCGAGCGAGTTTTTTAACGATGGTTTGCACGACTTTTTCCATGCCGTGATTATACTTGAAAAGGGGAAGAGTAGGCGAGTAGAAAGTATTCGCAAATTCGCATACGCACGACCTGGCAAAACCGCTATAATGGGGGCGTTGATTAATCCTCAATTCTTTTAGGAGCGCACTTATGCGGGTATTTATCACGGGAGCAACTGGATTTGCCGGATCGTATTTGATGGAGGATTTGATTGCGTCCGGTCATCATGTTACGGCGTTGAGGCATCCGGCGACAAGCCATCAACAACTGCCTGACCATCCGTTGGTAGAGGCGTTTGAGGGTGATTTATTGGATGCGAAGGGGATGCAAACGGCCGTTTTCCAGACTCAGCCCGATGTCATCTACCATTTGGCGGGACAGGCTTACCCGGCCCGCTCCTGGAAAGACCCGGCGCTGACGATGGCGGTAAACGCAGGCGGGACGGCGAATTTATTGCAGGCGGCGGTCGCTTTCGGCCGTCCGCGCGTGGTGATCGTGACGAGCGCGGAGATTTACGGCCGTGTCGAGGAAGATGATTTGCCGCTGACAGAGGCGACATTGCCAAACCCGCGTCATCCCTATGGCGTGAGTAAACTGGCGGCCAGCCATTTGGCGTCAGCGTATTGGCAGCGCTATCAATTACCTGTGGTGGAAGCACGGCCGTTTAATCACATTGGCCCGCGTCAAGCGCTAGGTTTTGTCGTGCCTGATTTTGTCAGTCAGTTGGCGGCCATCAAATTGGGTCAAAAGCCGCCCGTCATGCAAGTGGGCAATTTGGATGCTATGCGCGATTTTACCGATGTACGCGATGTGGCCCGCGCCTACCAATCGTTGGCCGAAAAGGGCCAGCCGGGTGAAGCGTATTTCATTTGCTCTGGCCAACCGGTGTCCATTCATTATTTGCTGAATACATTGATTGAAGCGGTTGATGTGCCGGTGTCGATTGAATACGATCCGGAGCGCATGAGGCCATCGGATACGCCTTGTTTGTATGGCAGCTATGCCAAAATCAAACGCGACACAGGCTGGCAGCCGAAGGTACATTTGCGACAATCGCTAGCCGATGCGTTGGCCGATTGGCTAGACCGCGTTGGGGGAAATTAAGTGCGGGATGATCAGCGCTAAATGATGGCGAAGCAAAAGGAACGATTAGATAAGCTGCTGGTACAGCGGGGGCTGGCGGCGACGCGCTCGAAGGCTCAGGGATTGATTCTGGCCGGCGAGGTGTCGGTGGATGGCAAACGGATCGATAAAGCAGGCACGGCCGTTCCCATTGACGCTGAGATCGTCTTGAAAACGCCGCTGCCTTATGTGGGGCGGGGCGGTTTTAAGCTGGCCGGGGCGTTGGCCGCGTTCGGGATGGATGTAAACGGCCATGTTTGCGCCGATGTGGGAGCCTGCACCGGCGGTTTTACCGATGTTTTGCTGCAAAACGGAGCGGCGCGCGTCTATGCCATCGACGTGGGCTACGGCCAATTGGATTGGAAACTGCGCCAGGATACGCGTGTGACAGTGATGGAACGCACCAATGCTCGTTATGTGGCAGCATTGGACGAGCCGGTCAGTTTTGTTTGTATTGACGTCTCCTTTATCTCCCTCAAGCTAATTTTGCCCGCTGTGCAAAAATGGTTGACGCCATCGGCCGATATTGTGGCCCTCATCAAGCCGCAGTTTGAGGCGGGGCGCAAGCAGGTGGGCAAAGGGGGGATTGTGAAGGACACGGCCGTTCATCGCCAGGTGCTGACCGATCTATTGCAATGGGCGCAGGAACATGAATTCACAGTGGCCGGACTAACGCGCTCGTCCATCGAGGGCGCCGACGGCAATGTGGAGTTTTTGGTCTGGCTGCAAGTTGGGGGAGATAGGGCAGGGGTTGAGCAGACGGCCGTTATTGCTCAAGTTTTGGGAGAGGCAATCTAGGCCATTATTTTCGTCACCGTCGAGATCAATGTATCGGCGTCAAAAGGTTTCCTGAGGAAGGAAACTGCTTGCTGATTCTTGAGCCGTCGTCGCACTTCCTGCTCATCATACCCAGAGGCAACCAGCGCTTTTACAAAGGGGTTGATGGTACGCAGCATTCGTAATATCTCCGCGCCGTCCAATCCGGGCAAGTTCATGTCTAAAATGACCAAACCAATCTCGTCCCGCTGAGAAAGATAGGCAGCGACGCCTTCATGCCCATCAGCGACGCTGATGACGTTTATCCCAACGCTGTCCAAAATATCTTCGACCGCTTCGCGCGTAAACGGTTCGTTTTCCACGACTAACACAGAGCCTATGGGGGTCATTTTGCGAAATTAGGCGCGTCGGGGCGGGGATGCGCAGCGCTGCATGGCAGATAGACGGTAAACGTCGTCCCTTTGCCTTCCTGGCTGTTAACGGTGATTATGCCGTCATGGGCCTGGACAATCTCGTGAACAGCCGGTAATCCCAGGCCGCGCCCGGTGGTTTTTGTGCTGAAATAGGGCTGGAAGATTTGAGCGGCCGTTGTCGAATCCATACCGGCGCCGTCATCTTGAATTTGTAAATATATGTGGTCGTCTTGAAGCGGGGAACGGCCGTTACGCGCCGGGTAATGAATCCCATTATTGCCAAAAATATGCGTGCCGGTACGAATTGTGATAACGCCCCGTTCCGGCTGAATGGCTTCAGCGGCATTGATGAGCAAATTCATCACAACTTGTTGCAATTGCCCAACTTTAGCCCGCACTGGCGGTAATTCCGATGACAACTTCATTCGCAACAAAATGCCATCAAAAAAAGCCGCATCGAGCAAACCTAAATTCTCTTGGAGCAGTGCATTCAGATTGACCAATTCAAAAGCGCCTTCGCTCCCTTTGCTGTAATTAAGAAGTTGATTGGATAAATCGGCGGCAAATTCAGCCGCCTTAATCACCTTTTCGATATGACGGCGCGCCGCCGCATCTTCGGGCAAATGACGCAGCGCCAACGAAGATTGGCCCAGAATACTTGAAAGCAAGTTGTTGAAATCATGGGCAACGCCGCCAGCGACAAGCTGCCAAGGCTCTATGGGCGGCATTTGGTAAGAGGGCGAAGTGGAAACAGCGGACTCTATTGTGTCGGTGAACATACGAAAAACCTTCCCTAATGCGATGTAAAGGTAATGGTTTCCACAGGTGGTTTTACAGTTTAAGGATCAATTACCAATACTAGGTGAAAACGGGAAAGCAATTTGAATTAGGAAAACAATGGTTCTCCCGTTTTCCCTGAGTAAACCACAAAGAATTAGCGCATTTTTAACCAAATACTTTTGGGTCTTTCGGATCTCCTGGGGTTTGCCGTAATCCGTGATGCGTAATACGTGAAGCTTCTCTGGTTACACATCATGGATTACGCTTCACACCATGATTACCCCACGAATTCCCAAAGAGCCATACTTTTTGTGGTTTACCTAAAAAGCTCTTCCCATCAATGGAAAGCATAGCACATATCAAAACTTTGCGACCTCAATGGCCTACAAACGAACTGCAAACAACCTGCAAACAGCTTGCAATATCCCTTTAATGGATTAATGACGGAAGGGAATTAGGCATCAGTTTTCAAATGAAAGAATCAGGAGGAAGACAGGGAGGCAAGGCGTTGTTCAATCGTTATCATTAATTGGCGCGCGTGGGGTGTGTCGGCAATGGATTGCAGACCGACATAGGCTTTCTCTAACGTTTTTTGGTAAACGGCCGTTTCCCCCCGTGCCTCGTACAAATCAGCCAGATTATCCAGCGAATTAGCCCAGTTATAAATATCTCCAAATCGTTCATTCGTTGCAATTGCGCTTTCCAACATTTCTTTGGCAACATCCCACTCATTCATTTTCGTATAAACGACACCCAAATTGTTATAAATGTTCGCTAGTTCGGCCGGTTCCTGAATCTGGGAATTCAGGCGAAGCGCTTCCTGCCAAAAAGCTTCAGCGGCGTGGTAATTCTCTTGATTAAACGCAGCCGCCCCCAAGTTGTTTTT
>JANTGY010000205.1 GCA_024762695.1 Anaerolineae bacterium | reverse complement strand
ACCAACATCTCATTCTCTGTTTCCGTGTCGAGGAGCAGTTGTTGACGTATCCGTTCAGGCCCCAATGCCGCTAACAATTGCGCCGCTTGTGGCGACACAACATTGGTTGCGACGGGTTGCAGCCAGCTTTGACGCAGCAGTTCCAACAAAAATTGGCGCGTATGCCAAGCAGCAACGGCGGGCGCATCAAATAGCAAATCGCCTTTGCCAAAGCTGCCCAGAAAATGCCCCTGTCCGTCGGCCGATTGCCCGGTGAGTACTTCGTCCAGATTGTCGAAAGCGTTTTCACCTTTCTTGCCCAACTGAGTTCCCATTTGCAGGTAAATCCCTTCAGCCGCCATCGCGGTGACGCTGCGAACATCGGCCCAGGTCTGACCGCGCGCGTCTACGCCGTCAATGGCGTAGAAAATATCGAACGGGGTTTCCTGACTGTTGATAAAACGGCCGTCGGGATACCGGGCCTGGAAGCCGCCTTTGACCATCAAATGGTTCAGTTCGCGCAAAAAAGCGCCGGTATTGGGTAACAAATTAGGACCGGAGATGCCGTGAAACGCCTGCGGCAAGACCCCAATACCAGTGATGTGGCAAAATTCCGCCTGCGTTCCCAAATCGGTAAAGTAGGCGCGAATGAGGTGAGCCAAATCCAGCATGGTGCCGCTGCCCGTGCCGCCGACCAAACTGCCGCAAATGAAGACGTTGATACCTTGCTGTTGGGTGAGCGCGGACGCATCTAATTGGTTACGCCCGGCCAATTTCCATAGGGCTTGGCTGATTTGCTCGCTAACGGCCGTGTAGTTCCAAAGCAAGGAGAGGAGGCCAAACGGCCGTAACTGTTTGGCTCCGCTGCGTAACACCACCGGCGGCAAATTGGTCATGATAGCGCCAAGCCGTTCTTGAATCGCCGCTTGGCTATCAATGTTGCGCTTGATGCCGGCCACCGGCACATTGCCGATGTGAAAAAACTCGGCCGCATTCTCCAGCGCAATCAATTTGTCCGATCCATTGGGAATGGCATAAATTTCTTCGGCTGTATCAAAAGAAAGCAGCCGAATCCGCTGCCGCCAGGCGTCGCCAAACCGTTTGTGCAAAATGAGCTTGAGGAATGTCAAAATAAGCTGCCCCGTGCCGCCAGAGCCAATGACCAGCGTGGGACGCATCTGCTCTAACTGCGTCTGCAGCGTTTGCGCCGTGACAGCGTTGTCTCCGTTAAAATAATTGCCCTGGCTGGGTTCTTGTTCGGTTAAATTGATTTGTTTCATCTGCTTATCTCCTTGAGAATTTAGAAGGAAGAAATTAGAAATTAGAATGAAGAAGCGCTTCTAATTTCTCCCTTCTCATTTCTAATTTTTTATGCGTTCTGCGCGCCGCAGCCGCAAATTCTCGTAACGCACGCGCACGCCGCCGCCCAGATTGACAATGGCGCTATCGCTTAATTGAGCAAATGCAGCCACGCGCCGGTCGTCCAAAGTTAGATTGGCATCGCCGGAAAGAAGCATTTGGCGGACTTCATTCACCAGTTTTCCCGGGGAAATAGTCGCTTGGATTTCGGCCCCGGTTAATGGAATGTCGGATGGGGGTTTGCCGAGGGTTACGGCCGTTTTCCGCATTCCGTCCAAGTCAATGACCCGTTCCGGCAAAGGGCCGCCGCCCAAGATTCGCAGAGCGCCCGACACGCGGGGCTGCCGATTTTTCAGCGTCCATGAGACGCCCCCACCCACAACAGTCAAAAACAACAAACTGCCTAACGTCCACAACTGCCATCTGGGTTCGTTGGGCGTGGTTTTGACAGCGGTCGGATGCAGTTTTTCTGGCGGGGTGAGGATGATGGCCCCTTCGATGACGGACGGCAGCCGTCCGCGCTCAGGGCTTGCCGTTTCTGGCGTGGATGTGGACGGAACAGGCGTTGGCGTATAGGTGGGCAAAGGTTTGGGAGTAGCGGTGGAGAGCGGCGGCGTATTTGTTGGCGGTTGTGTGGACGCGGCAACTGTTGGCGATGGCGCTGCTATTGGCGGCAGCAGTTTGTAATCCTGCCAAATAGCAATCCTGCCAGCTCCGGTAATACGTACCGTCCAATCGCCAGACGGCGGTTGTTCCACAACCCAAACTTCTTCGGTTGTGTTCAGCCCGCCACCAGCGCGTCGTACATGGGGAGAAGTAGGCGTTAACGCCTCCCCAGCCGCCGTTTCCACCGTTACTTCCTGCGCCGGATCCGCCTTGCTAATGACCAATGTTAGCTGTGCCAGATTGGGCTGGACGCTGAACATAAAGTTGGCCCCGCCCATAGGCACATCTGTTTCCAACACTGCTCCGGCCGTTTGTTCCCCAGCCAGCGCGGCCACAATTTCATGATAGATGGGCAGCAAATCACGGGCTTTTTGGGCGATAAAGAACCGTCCCGGCGGCACGGCCTGACTCATCTCCTGCCAAAGCGGCTGCCACACAGCGGCGATGGCGGTATCATGCGCGGTCGTTTCATTGGCTAACAGGATGATGAACAGCGGGATGCCGGCGGCGGCTAATGTTTCGCCTTGCGCCTGCAAAGCGTTTCGGTAAGCGGTCTGCGCCGCCACGTCTGCCAATTCCGGCCATTCTGGTTTACCGTCGGTGAGAAGGATGATGACAGGACGGCCGTCGCTCTCCTCTGCTATCTCCTCCCCTGCCAACTGCAACGCTGCCAGATGGTCTGTCCAGCCCATGCGCGGCGGATCGGCGATTTGGGCGAACAAGTCGGCGCGTTGTTGATCGTTGGTGAGCGGGGTAAGGGGAACGGCCGTATCCGCCCCCGTACCGAAGAAAATGACTGCCGCCTGATGGTCTACATCCTGCTCATCTACGCCCAGGTAGGAGAGGAAGAGCCGCGCCGCATCCAATCGCAGAAATTCCGGGTCGGAACCGATGCCGCCCTTCTCGTACATGGAATTACTGTTATCAATGAGCAGCCATACCGCTAAAGGTTCAGGGATGTCGTCGGCTGCGACCGTCGGCGGTTTAATCAGCCAAATTACTGCGCCGCAAAACAAGGCCGCCAAAACCAGAAGCAATAAGAAGCAACCCACACCGCGCCGGCGGCAGCCAGACCGTCGTCGTCCCGTTGTTTTTTTGCCCATCATGCACCTCTTTTGAAAAGATAGAAACAAGAAATGAGAAACAATTCTTATTTTTCACTTGTAAGCGCTGTGTCTGCCTTTATTCAAGCAGGCGCGCGAGGGGATGTCATTGCCGCCGCCGGGGCGGCAAGCAAGGGGATGGGGAAAATTTTTGCTTTTGAGGCGGCTTGTTTACTACCCTGGCCAGGTAGTTTTAATATCTGGGTGCGGCATCTGTTTATGAACCTTCAGGAAATAAATCGGTAAACCGCAGATGACGTAGATTTCGCAGATTAGCGCCATATACCAGAGAAAAATCTGCGTCATCTGCGAAATCTGCGGTTAAAGCTCATTACCGATTTAATTCTTTAACTTCCATTAACGGATGCCGCGGCGATAGCGCACATGATGATTCCGAAACCAGTTAATCAAATCGATCCGTTCGCGCTGATATTCGGCCAATTCACCTTTTTCGGTAAGTATTGTCCGAATGCGGTTTACCCGCGCGCGCACGCCGTCAATGCCCACGCCGTGTAATTCGGCGGCGATTTCCGGGTAGCTAAAACCCCGCGCTATGAGCGTCAGGGTTTCCCAAAGCTGATCGTTAAGCGGGTCAGGCTTTTCTGGTACAGCGCGGGGTAAGGCATCGGCCGGGCCGGGCGATAAAATGAGATAATCCTGCCAGATAAGGTCGAGCAACTGGGCCATATCCGGTTCATCAGAGGAACGCAAGTAAACGAATGAGGTGCGCAAGGACAGCAATTCGGCAACCAGGATATCGAAGGGAGCGGCGACGGGGCTAAGACTGGTATAGGCTAGAATAGGCAGGTCGGAGTCGCGCTGCCGTAAGGATTTGACCAGGCTTAATCCCGTTTTTAAAGGATTGTCCCGACCGGGCGGCAAGCCCAGGTCTACGGCAGCGGCGCCGATATGATTGCCAGTTTTTTCGCCCTGTTCAAAAGCGTCTAGCGCCGAAGGCATATCCATGCAGTGAATGATTTCCCACCGCGATTGGTTGAGTTCCATTTTGAGCGAGGCGTATTGCAAACGCGAATCCTCGACGAGCAATAGTAGGTTACTTTCTCTCTTTTCCATAGCTTCTCCTTCGAAAATAGCAATGAATTATCACGAATTAACACGAATTCGCGTTAATTAGCGTAAATTCGTTGCAAAATTTGGCATGGTTCAAAAATAAACTATGCCCAAAATTTTATTCATGGTGGTGGGCAAGGCCCGTGAAGTCTCCTTTGATAATGTGGGTCAAGTTTGCAAACTTGACCTACGGTTAATTCTTGCGCGTCGGGGTAAGGCAGGGATAGCGACACTGACGCAAACGCCGGAGCTATCGGGCTTGTTTCGGATACCGCTAACGCCGCCCAATTTGACGTCGCATTCGTTCAGAAGGGCATAGATGCCGTTTTTGCTCTCATTTTCTTTGGCGTTATGGGGTAAGGGACGGCCGTCGTTGTTAATTTCTGTTTCTATCGTTGCGAACTGTCGGCGTACAATCACGTGAATACGGCGGGCATCTCCATGAAAAATGGCATTGCTGATGGATTCGGTGATGATGCGGTACAGGGCCAACTTCACCAGCGGGTATTCCTCTTCAATGCAGTCATCAATATCCCACTTGAGCCGGGGGCGGCGTCCTCCGGCTCTGTTTGGCAATGCGCTCTTGAATATCTCTAACCGTCCATCCAAAGATTCTTCCCAAAAATCAGGCGGATGCGCCGATTCGGCCAGACGTACTTCGGCGACGCAGTTATCGATCTGGTTGACGAGCGGATAAAGCCGGCATTCGGTCATTGTGGCGCATGCGCCACAATGACCGGCCATTTCTAATTGTTGAACCTGGGTTTTGAGTCCTTTTTTGAAGCCGTAACGGCCAATAACGCCGTGTACATTGATTTCCGGACGGCCAAAGCTTTTGTATACCACATCTCGATAGCGCACCTGAGACGTGGCCTGAGCTAACGATTGTGCCAGGCTCAGAACGGTAAACTGGAACGAGTCGTCAAACATTTTCGGACGCCGGAAATTGAGGAAGAGCGCGCCCAATCGTTCCTGATAGGTTCCGACGGGCAGAAAGCAGGTAGCGACAATTCCTTCTCGTTCTACAAAACCGGGCGCCCCCGGCGGCGAAAATTGGGTTACCAATGACTCGTTGGTGACGCAGGGTTCAAAATAGGGTTTCCATTCGGCGACGAGTTGAATAAGGGAGCTGTGGGGATCGTTAATGGGGGAATACATGAGTCCTGGTTTTTTAGACTGCCCATAAACAAAGGGTTTCCGAACGGGATAGCCAGCTAATGAAAGCGGGTAATAGATGATTAGGTCGGCTTTTAGCTGTGACTGAACAAATTCGGCAAACACGTTAAAAACATCTTGTTCTGTAGCCAGGTTGACATTGAGGCCCATGACATGCTGCCACATTTCGACGGCGTTGCGGAAAAATTGTTCGCGCTGTTCGACGGCAATGGCGGCGCCCAGGATGCTGGCAATGGTTTCTAAAGCGTCCACATCGTTGGGACTGTAAGCGCCTTTGACTTTGGTTTGCGCGTCCAAAATGCCGTAGACTGTACCGCGATAGATGATGGGAATGGCTATCTCGGCTTTTGTGTCGTCATCCGGGCAAAGGCTGTGGTAGTAAGGACATTCATCCACATTGTTCCAGGCAACCGGCTTCTTCTCCTGGAAGGCGCGGCCGGTCAGACTTTCGCCAACCGGAGCGCGCTTGTGTAAAACTGATTGATAGTCGCCAAATTCGGCTGTGACTTGCAGGTATTGTTCATCTGGCGTGGGTTGTAAGATAAAAACCCGGTCAAGTCTTAGCTGCGAGCAGAGTAAGGGCGGGATGCGATCCAGTTTCTGGCTGGCCTGGGGCCATGTTAAGGATTGCAGGCTAATGTCTCGAATGATGTCGTTCCAAACTTTTTGGCCGACCCATAATCGCTGCACAGCAAAGATGGTAGCGTAAAGCAAAAAATAGAAGGCCATCCCAAAGAGTACGATGCGCGCGTCTGTGGTTATCGATCGCAGGCAGAACAGGGCCAGTAAGGGGCCTAGCGCGCCCAGCGTGTACCATACCCGGCGTCTGGTGATGGGCTGGAGGTAAGGCATGGGCGAAACGATAAACATGGCGTAGGGGATTAGCCCTATGGCAAAGAGGGAAAAAGTAAAAATTAACTGGTTCGCCAGCAAGGGGTCGGAAAATAAAGCGGCTTGCGCCCAGGCAAATTCCCAGGTGGAGACGACGGTGGTGAGCGCTAAGGGCCATCGCAAGAGATAGCGATAGGCAAAGAAAGGCGGCGGCGCGCATGTAAAAAAGTTTTGTAAGTCGTTTTTTTGCCCCCGGTTGCGACGCGGTTTTTGGCGCAGCTTGCGCCATACGTTTTGGCTCAGACACAATAGGCGCATGATTCTGGATTGGGAAGCGGCCAGGTCTTCGATGGTACAAATCAGGGCTATGAACAATGTGTAGAGGAGTAAGGGGGGCGCGGGAATACGGCTGC
Organism: Anaerolineae bacterium; assembly: GCA_024762695.1. GTDB lineage: Bacteria > Chloroflexota > Anaerolineae > Promineifilales > Promineifilaceae > JACKCC01. Next base: position 1,006 of record JANTGY010000205.1, on the reverse strand, counting down.
GCCAGCCGAAGAGGAGCAGGAGGAACGCGCCGACCAGTTGTGCCCAGGGGAAGAAGTAAACGCGGGCTATCCGCCGCGTTCGCATTCGTGGGGCTGTTAATGTGAGCATGCTCTTTTTTTGTGCGTTCATTTTTTATCCCTCCAGACAAAACGTCGCTCAGGCAGCGTTGGCGAACCTGGCGATGTTTTGTTGACGCGCAGGCCGGCTAACTGGCCAGAGCCTGTGTATGTTGCAAACGAACGGTTGGTATCAGTATGACAGAAACGGCCAGTAAATCCAATAACTGGGCGCGGTAAAATAATTACCGCAGCCGGGTACTAAAATTACGGCATTGGGGCTGTAAAATGTCCCGCCAAGAGCTGTTTTGGGGTATAATAGTGGATGTAAGGTGAGGCAAATGTTTGACAAGAAATTAGAATTTTAGAATTAGAAACGCCTCTATTTTTTAATTTCTGTTTTCTAATTTGTAGTTTATCCATGTTAGGCGCTTACGCGCCCACATCGACAATTTTTTGTCGATACTCGTAATCGTTGTCGTAATCGAAAAAATCGATCACGAATACGATTACGATCACGACAACGATTTTTTTGCCAGCGAAGTCTGGCAAAAGACGTAGTAACTTACCAATGAATTCCTTGTACAATGTACAAGAAAATGATCCGCATTTTACACAGATTAACGCAGATTTTTTTGAATCATTTTAATCTGCGAAATCTGCGGACGACCCTTTTCTGGTTTATCCAGGTTGGGAATGTCGAAAACGAGCGTTATTGGCAATATGTCTATGCTGTTTCAGTTTGCTTTTAACAACGCAATGACGCGCTTAAATGTCGTTAAAAAGCCAATTAACCCTCGGAAAACGCGATTGAGCGTGAAAACGGGCGATTGAGTGAGAAAACAATGGGTGAAACGGCCGTCGCAAACATTAATGGAAGATAAGAAACGGCCATTTTTGCAGTCATCAGCGCAGACCCTCGGAAAACGGGAAGCGGTGGGACAAGGAG
>JANTGY010000204.1 GCA_024762695.1 Anaerolineae bacterium | reverse complement strand
CCGTAACCAGCGCCGTCAACTGTTCCATGTCATACAAATGCCAGGACGGGCCGTACACAAAGTGGCAAACGCTCACTGAATTAAGCGCGCTGTAGGTATGTTCCGTGACCGTCGCAAAACGGACTTTTTCATCCGTCAAACTATATTTTTCCTGCGGCTCGGCCAATCCAATCGCCGCCAATCGGTCTTTGTAAAACTTAAAGCCGCCTTCATACGTGCCGTCATGTTCCGACGCTTGATGGTCGGCGCCGTAGGGGTTGACTGAGTAAATGAGGCCGAGGCTGCGTTTGACCTGGGGCATATGCGCCGGATATTCCATCTTCTTGCCAGCGACAACCAAATCTTCACTGCCGCGCCCAATTTTGGCGGCGGCGCGGGCCGAGCCTTCGGCCAACAAATCGCCAAACCCTTCCCGCTTGCCAATCATCTCGACGAGTTTGATCATGGAATCGGCGTTGCCCCAGTTGAGGGGAATCCCACCGGTATCGGCCAGCGTCAACATCTCTTCTTCGTAGGCATTGAACGCCCAGGCCAGCGTCGCGCCGCAGGAGATGGTGTCCAAACCATACTGATTGCAAAGCTGATTGGCGGTGGAAACGGCCGCTAAATCGGAAACGCCGCAGTAGCTGCCAAAGGTGGCCAGGGTTTCGTATTCGGGGCCGCCGTATTCATGCTCGGCCAGGAACGGCCCTTCGGTGATTTCGACAACGCGCTTGCAGCGCACGGTGCAGGCGTAGCAGGTATCGCGTCCCAGCCGGTCTTGTTTGCCCTCGGCGGCGCCGCGCAAAACAGTATCGTACATCACTTCGCCGCTGATGGCTTCGGCGCCGTCAAAAACGCCGCTGCCCCAGTTGTAAGTGGGCAGTCCGCCATTTTTCTGCTGGCCCATGAGAACTTCGGCCGTGCCGTATTTGCCCATCCCGGCAACATTGGAATCAGCAAAATTGGCCGGCCCCCATTTAGCCAGTTCTTTGAGCGCTGCGGGGTCGGCGACGGCCGGTTTTTGTTTGCCGCGCACGGCGATGGCTTTGAGGTTTTTGGAACCCATGACGGCCCCCATCCCGGTACGGCCGTTGGCCCGGTTCTTCATGCTAATCAAGGCAGCGTAGCGGGCGCCGTTCTCGCCAGACGGCCCGCATTGCAAAACTTCAATCTTCTTGTCGTCCAACTCTTCTTTAAGCGTATCTTCCACATCGCCGGTGAGCCGACCCCAAAGATGGCCGGCGTCGCGCAGTTCGGCTTCGCCATCATGCAGCCACAAGTAGACCGGTTTGGGGGAACGGCCGTAAACGACAATGCCATCGAAACCGGCAAATTTCAGCTCAGCCGGCCAAAAACCGCCCGACTGCGCGTCGCCAATAGCGTCGGTGAGGGGGGATTTGGCGACGGAGGAGACGCGGCTTTGCCCAGAAATAGCCGTCCCCGTAACAACGCCCACCATCAACGCTAATGTGTTTTCCGGGCCAAGCGGGTCGGCGTTGGCCGGGGTGTGTTTGAGGACGTAATGGGTGGCCATGGCGCTGCCGCCCATGTAAAAGCGGTAGAATTCCTCCGACGGCCGTTCCACATCGAGCTTGCCATTGGTTAAATCAACATGCAAAATTTTTCCATGATATCCGTAGGGCATCTTCGTCTCCTTATTTGAGCAACGAACCGCTAACCGCCAGCGGCGGGGCGGAACAGTTCTATCTCATCGCCGTCTTGTAACGGCGTGTCTAAATTTTCGATGATGGTTTGGTTAATGGCGACCTGAAGGTGGCCGCGTAGGGAAAGTTGGTCGAGAACGGCCGTTGCCGTCTCCCCCTCCGGCACCTCAAGAACCGCCTGACCTTTATTTTCAGGGGGCAGTTTATCGCGCAGCGCGCCGTGTAAACGAATGTGAATTCGCATGGGTTCAGTTCGACGATTTCTTGTTGTTCTTAAAGCGGCGTTCCAATTCAGTTAGCAGGTCGCGGGCTTCGGCCGTCTCACCGGCGTCTACAACTTTATCCAATGGATTTTCATCGCCCACAAAATAACGGTAATCGGCGGCAATCAAGTCTAACGCTTCAACCAGTTCCTTGTATTTGGTTTGCACCGCAGCCGATTTTACGCCATAAGCAGCGGCGATGACGACCAATTCAATGGGGAGAAAGTTGGTTTTGACAATAGCATAGGTGATGGCGGCGGCCCACACTTCCGGTTTACGAATGCGTAACGGCCGTCGCCCCGCCATAATTCGATATTCCAGCCACATTTGCAGCGCTTTGCCAACCTGCGGCAGCGACAATTCCATCTTGGTCATCGCATCGGTCAACATTTTTTCCACATCATCCAGCGTTGAAGCAAACAACCATTCATAACGCGCGGCAATCGCTTCGTCTGGCTCATTGTGCAAATAGTCGCCCAACGCCTCAAGAGCCAGGCCAAAATCGCCGCTGCGCGCGTAAGTGCGGGCCAAATTTAGGGGATAGTCGGGATGGGAAGGGTCGGCGGCGGCGGCGGATTGAAAAGCCGCAATCGCTTTATCGATTTCCCAAGTTTTATAAAACGACAATCCGGCTTTGTTTTGTTGGGCCGCGAGACGGCCGTCTTTCTTCTGCGCCATACCAAACCTCTATGAGGAAACAGCTTGTCCCAACCGCGTATCGGCGGTGATGGTTTGCTCGACCACAACAGCCTCGCCATGCTCATAAGCCAACACATGCTCCAACGCGGCAATCGCCGCTTCCATCATGCCCGTATCCGGTTCGCGCGTCGTTAAATGCTGCAACGCCAAATTGGGCTTGGTGATGAACCGAATGAAGGCATTGTCTTGGTGGGCGGCCGTAAAGCGTAAAAATTCATAGGCTATACCGGCGATCACCGGCAGCAAAACAATCCGCGACACAATGCGCAGCAGCAAGCCCATTGGCGGTAAAACACTGTAAAGGAGAATGGAAATGATGACCAGCGTCAACAAGAATGCCGTGCCGCAGCGCGGGTGCTCCAACGAAAATTCGGCGACCGTTTTAGGCGTCAATTCGGCCCCGGCTTCATAAGCGTTGATAGTCTTATGCTCCGCGCCATGATAGCCGTACAGACGCTTAATGTCGGGCATCAAGCCAATCGCCCAAATGTAGCCGACCAACAACGCTAACCGCACGATCCCTTCAATGATGTTTTCCGCGATTTGCGACTCGCCAAAATTCAACCATACGGCCGTTTGATGGGCCACAAACGTCGGTAAAACAAAAAAGAGCAATATGGAAAAGCTCAGCGAGAGCAAAACCGTCCCCCACTGAGCCGGCCCTTCAAACACTTTGGCTGGCTCGCCGTCTGTTTCATTTTCTTCTTCCAGAGCGACTTCGGCGGAGAACAGCAGCGCTTTAATGCCTAAACCCAACGCATCCCACAGCAAAGTAAGGCCGCGCAAAAACGGGGTTTTGGCTAAACGGCCGCCATAAACTTTTGCATTCAACGGCTCGGTGTGAACGACAATCTCCCCTTCCGGGTTACGAACGGCGACGGCCAGCGCTTTGGAACCGCGCATCATCACGCCTTCGATGACTGCCTGCCCGCCATAATTAAATGAGGCGGGGGCATTATTTGAATTTATAAGAGGTTCATTTTGATTGGACATGGACTGCATTGTACTGGGGGCGCGATGGGGCGTCAAATTGTAAGCATCGATGTGCCAGCCACATTAGAAATGACTAGCACATCGCTCATTTTTAACGGGTTTTAGCCAGGGCGCGCAAGGCCGCCAACAGGCGGTCTACCTCTTGCGGCGTGTTGTAATGGGCGAAGCCGATGCGCACCAGACCGCCTTTGTCGAGCAGTCCCAAACGCTCCATCACGGCGATGGCGTAGTAATGACCGTCCCAAACGAAGATGCCTTGCTTACCGAGTTCAGCGGCCACTTCGGCGGGCGTGTAACCTTCCAGGCTGACGGCGAAGGTGGGGGTGCGCTCGTCCAGCCGCTCCACGTCAGTAATGCCGTAAACTTTGAGGCCGGGAACGGCCGTTGCCCCGGCCAAAAATTGTTCACTCAACTGGATTTCATACGATTTAGTGAGAGCCATTGCTCGTTCCAGGCGTTGGCGGCGGCTGCCTTCATCGCCGCCCAGGCTGGCGATGTATTCGACGGCGGCTGTCACCCCGGCCAGGCTTTCAAAACTTTGGGTTCCGGTTTCCCATTTTCCCGGCGCATGAGCGGGAGCAGGGCGCACCTTGTAAGCGGTTAACGACTCCATATGTTCATGCTTGCCGTACAAAACGCCGGTGTGCGGCCCAAAGAATTTGTAGACAGAACAAACCAAGAAATCGCAATCCCATTCCTGCACATCAACCGAGCCGTGCGGCGTGTAATGCACGGCGTCTACGTAAACGAGAGCGCCGGCATCGTGGGCCAGGCGAACGGCCGTGTCCAAATCGGTGATACTGCCGACGGCGTTGGAAGCCGCCGTAATCGCCAGCAAGCGCGTTTTCTCATTCAGCAAACCCGACAGTTCATCCAGCCGCATCGTCGCGTCGGCCGGGTTCAAATCCAGCCAGCGCACCGTCACGCCCCGGTCTTCGGCGGCCATCAGCCAGGGAGAGATGTTGGCGTCGTGGTCGAGCCGGGTAACGATAATTTCATCGCCGGGCTGCCAGGTGCGGGCCAGAGCGCGGCTAAAGCTGAAGGTGAGGCTGGTCATGTTTTGCCCGAAGCTAATCTCTTCGGGACGATTGGCGTTGAGCAGGTCGGCCATCGCTTGCCGCGCCTGGGCGACAATCTCGACGGCATATTGGCTGGTGAGGAAGGGGCCGCCCAGGTTGCTGCTGCCATAAGCCAAATAGCCCGACATGGCATCCAGCACGCTTTGCGGCGATTGGGTTCCGCCGGGGCCGTCGAAATAGACGGCCGTTTCGCCGTTCACTTCTTGCTGCAAAGCGGGAAACTGCTCGCGCACGGCTGTTGGATCAAACATTGCTGAGGTTGACATAGTTTCACTCCCTATCAATTTTGGGGTTATTCAGCCGCGGTTGTTCCGTTTACCGGCCTAACGCGCGACCCGTATTTATTGGCGTATATTTGTGTAAACTCGGCGCCAAACAAAAAGATTTGAGCGGAATAATAAACCCACAACAGCAATATGACCAGCGACCCGGCGGCGCCGTAAGCGGACCCGGCCGTGGTATTGCCCAAGTACAATCCAATCAGATATTCGCCCAGGCCAAAGAGGACGGCCGTCACCAACGCTCCCAAAGCAACATCGCGCCAAGCCACCTCCGCGTCGGGTAAAATTTTGAAGATGATGGCAAAGAGAACGGCCGTTACCCCTACCAGCAGCGCATAATTGAGCAGCGATGAAACACCGTCGAACCCCGACCATACATTATGCAAATATACATCCAGCGTGGTCAGCGCTGTGTTGAGCGCAATCGTCAGCAGCAGCAAAAACCCAATCAGCGCCACCATTAAAAAAGCGACAAATCGCGCCCAAATGACGGCAAAAATGCTTTTAACTCCATTTTCAGCCGGTGGCGGCGTGATCTCCCAAATAAGATTGATGGCAACTTTGATTTGACCGAACAAGCCGGACGCGCCCAGAAACAACAAGACGACGCTGATGATGGTGGCGACAAGGCCGGTTGACCCTTGACTGGCGCTGCTGATGAGACTCTGGACGAAAACGGCCGTTTCCGCTCCCACAACATACTCGATCTGCGTCGCCAACTCGCCCGTTACGGCCCGTTCGCCAAATACCCAGCCGGCCACGGCCACGGAAACGATCAACAACGGCGCCATCGAAAACAACGCCCGATACGCAATCGCCGCCGCCAATGTGGAACCCTTACCGCGACTATAGCCGACGGCCGTATCCCGGAACAACACAAAAATCGCCCGAATCATCCCCGAACCCTAATCAGCGGAAGTCCTTCTGCATTCTGCCTTCAACTAGCTCCACTTCACCACAATATCCATAATAATGTCGGCCGCCTTATCCCCCTGATCGGCTGCGTTCGATAAATGGCGATACACCTCACGCTTCTTCAACATCTTCATCACATGATGAATATCTTCCGGCCCCTGGAACAACTCGGCCAGATTACGCCGGTAAGCATCTTCCACCTGATTTTCGATTAATTTCATCCGCCGGGCATGTTCTGCGGCCACGCCAGGATGATCCAGCAATCGCTGCAGCGCCAAATGCAGTTCATTCGCCATATCCAACAACATATCGGCGATTCCCGATACAGCGTCAGACGCTTCAATCTCAAAAATCTCCAACTCCTCAACGGTATCATAAATGTAATCAATAAAATTATCAATCGCCCGCGACAACGAAAAAATATCTTCCCGATCAATAGGCGTTACAAAAGTTTTTTGCAGCTCATTGACCAAAATTCGCTGCACTTCATCAGCCTCTTTTTCGACTTGACGCGCTTTAGCGCTTTTTTTGTCGCTTTGTTTCTTAAAGTAATCTTGCAGCGCTTCAACACTGGCAATAGCATATTCGCCTTGTTGAATAAGCATCTCGATAAAGTTGCTTTGTCGTGGTTTTAGAAATCGTTTAAGCCATTCCATTTGCATAGATAGATACCTTACCTTTGGCAATTAATTCAATCGTGAAGATTAAATCAACCTAAAAACATGAAACGTGAGTCTTATCCGCCCAATAAATAAGCTAATGGGAAATATAAAATTGCAGCCAGGATAGCGGCAATCGGGATGGTTAGCACCCAGGCAGTCAACATCTCTGAACCCACCTGCCAACGTACTTTGGAGAGTCGTTCGGCCGTGCCGGCGCCCATAATGGAGGAACTCATCACCTGGGTTGTGCTGACGGGGCCGCCAACCAGCGCCGCGCCCAAAATGACGGAGGCGCCGGCAATTTGGGAGACGAAACCGTGAACAGGCCTAATTTTATAGATTTTGCCGCCTAATGTTTTGATGAGCCGCCAACCGCCCGTAGCCGTTCCCAGGGCGATCATGCTGGCGCTGGCCGCGATGACCCAAATCGGGACGACAAATTCGTCAATAGCTCCATCAACCAGCAGTCCCAAAGTGATGACGCCCATGGTTTTTTGAGCGTCATTCGCGCCATGACTTAGAGCTAGACCAACGGCCGTTACCATTTGCGACCGTTTGAAAAAGCGATTTATGCCCGGCGTCGCCCCTCGCGCCAGGAACAGCGTCAAATTCATCAACAAGTAACCGAAAAGAATACCCAAAACCGGCGACAAAAACAGAGCAATGGACACTTTAATCAGCCCGCTGCTCTGAATCGCATCTAATCCGGAGCTGACGGCTACCGCGCCCACCAGCCCGCCTACCAGCGCATGTGACGAGCTGGACGGTATACCCATCCACCACGTTACAATGTTCCAAATAACGGCCGATACCATCGCCGCCACCACAACAGGCATAGTCACATGCGCAGCGTCTACCAGCCCTTCGCCAATCGTCTCGGCAACGGCGACGCCAAACAGAAATGGCCCCGCAAAATGGGCGGCGGCGGCCAGCCATAATATCTTGCGCGGCGACATGGCCCGCGATGCGATGGGCGTGGCGACGATATTGGAGCTATCATGAAACCCGTTGAGAAAATCAAACAAAAGGGCGCTGATCAGTAAAATAATAAAAGCGAGACTCATACATCATTCCG
>JANTGY010000203.1 GCA_024762695.1 Anaerolineae bacterium | reverse complement strand
TGGGTCGGACGCCGTTGGTTTTGTATATGCACGAGAATCAGTTGACGTATCCGCTGCCGGAGAATGGGGATGCGGGGCCGATGCGGCGGCAGTTGGGGGAGCGGGATCAGCATTATGCGTTTATTAATTATGCTTCGATGCTGACGGCCGATTTGGTTTTGTTCAATTCTCAATATCATCATGACAGCTTTTTTGCGGCGCTGCCTCGGTTTTTGAAGCATTTCCCAGAGTATAATGAGTTGGGATCGGTGGATGTTTTGCAGAGGAAAAGTCGGGTGGCAGCGGTGGGGGTGGATTTTGAACAATTAACAATCAACAATCAACAGCCGACAGATAGTGGGAGTCCTCCTTTGATTGTGTGGAACCAGCGCTGGGAGTATGACAAGAATCCAGAGGCGTTTTTTGCGGCGTTGTATGCGATGGAGGCGGAGCGGGTTCCGTTTCGGTTGGCGTTGTGTGGGCAGCAGTTTGGGAAACGGCCGTCAATCTTCAACGAAGCTATCGAGCGGCTAGGCGACCGGATTGTGCATGTGGGATATGCCCGGCCGGAAGAATACCGGCGATTGTTATGGGAAGCGGCCGTAACCGTTTCTACAGCCCATCATGAATTCTTTGGCATTAGTATTCTGGAGGCGATTTATTGCCGAACCTTTCCCATTCTGCCGCACCGGTTGAGTTATCCAGAATTGATTCCTGAATCGTTTCATTGGCGCTGCCTGTACCAGAACCAGGGCGGGTTGGTGGAAAGGTTGCGCTGGGCGTTGACTCATCCGGTTGAGGCTGCAAAGGCGGCGGTGGAATTGGGCACGGCCGTTTCCCGTTTTGACTGGACAAACATCGCCCCCCAGTATGACAAAATCATTTCAGATTTCCAGAATTGATGTATAGTTGTGTCGGAAATTCCTCATAAGCAAATAAACAAAAGGAAGATGCGTATGGGCCAGAATGATGGCAAGCGGACAGACAGGAAAATTGGCTTAATTGTAGGTCGAGATCGTAATTGGTCAGATGCGTTCATAAATGTTGTAAACAAGGCTGAAAATGGCGTGACCGCTGAATTAGCGCAGCTCAGCGGCACAATTATGGATGAAGCTTGCCCGTATGATGTCATTGTTGACCGTGTTTCGCATGAAATTCCCTATTATCGGGCCTGTCTTCATCACGCTGCGCTTCATGGCAGCTACATCATCAATAACCCGTTCGCCTGGTCGGCCGATAGTAAATTTTTTGGCATTGGCCTGGTTAACCGATTGGGCTTTACCAGTCCACGCACCATTGTTTTACCCAATAAACACGTCGAAAAAGAGATGGGGCCCGACAGCTTCCGTAACCTGGTCTATCCAATGGATTGGCAAGGGATTATTGATTATGTCGGCGTGCCGGCCATTTTTAAAAACATTAACAGCGGTGGACGAGATGCCGTTTACCGCGTTGGCAGCGTAGATGATTTGATCCAGCGTTATGATGAAAGCGGCACCATGACGATGCTTTTGCAGCAGATTGTCGAATCGGATACCCATATCCATTGCTTTGTTTTTGGACATAAAACAGTCTTGCCGCTGCGCTATTTGGTGGCTGAGAATCGTTATTCTGCCGCTATTTTGCCCACAGATGATGGTCTGGGCCGCCAATTATCGCATCAAGCCCTTACGCTTAGTCGCGCCTATGGATATGATGTCAATATGGTAGAGTTTGTTGTAGTCGGCGACCAACTTTATATCATTAACGCCACTAACCCGGCTCCGGAGATGACTCAAGAATTGATGACGCTTGAACAGTTTGAATTTTGTGTAAACGAAGTTGCCCGGATTGCCATTTCGCGTGTGAAACGGCCGTTGTCCCAACGTTCCATTTTTACTGGATGACAAACCTCTTGCGATCTCATTACCCCACTTCTCTACTATTTTTGCCAGACGTTTAGTTCTGTTGTCAACGCGCCGAGCATGGTATAATACAGCTTTTAATTAGTTGATAGCGCAACTAATTTGCGGAAACGCTCAAGTAGTGGAGCCACGAAAAACCGGCTTCGAAAAATTCAAACGTCAAAAAGGATAACCGCATGATACCTATAGACGAAAAAATACCTGCAAAAATTAGCCGTTTGTCTGAATTAGCTTATAACCTCTGGTGGAGCTGGACACTGGAAGCGCGCGAGCTATTTAGACGACTCGACTTCCCATTGTGGCGCAAAACGCAGCACAATCCTGTATTGATGTTGCAAGAGCTGAGTCCAGAAAGATTAGAAAAAGCCGCTCAAGACGCTGCATTTATCCGCCAGTATAACAAAGTCATGTTGATGTATGATCGAGAAATGACCAATGGGCATTCCTGGTTTCATACCGAACATGCCGATTCAGTCGATAAAACCATCGCTTATTTCTCCTTTGAATTTGGCTTGCATAATTCCTTGCCCATTTATTCTGGCGGCCTGGGCATCCTCTCTGGCGATCATGCCAAAGAAGCCAGCGACCTCGGTTTACCTTTTGTAGGCATTGGCTTTATGTATCCGCAAGGCTATTTTCGGCAGCGGATCCCTTCGCATGGCTGGCAAGAGGCAGTTTATCAACAGCTTGATATGGGACAAACGGCCATTAAACCGGCGCTTTTGCCAGATGGGCAAGACCTCAAAGTCAGCGTTAATTTAGCTGGGCGTACCGTTTATGCGCGGGTCTGGCAAGTTCGAGTCGGCCGTATCTCCCTTTATCTGCTTGATACCGATGTAGACGACAACGATCCTTGGGATCGTGAACTTTCCGCCCGGCTTTACTCCGGCGACAGCGAGATGCGCATTCGCCAGGAAATCATGCTTGGCATCGGCGGGGTGCGTGTATTACGCGCCCTCGGCATAAATCCATCCGTTTGCCATATGAACGAAGGTCATTCCGCCTTCCTGCTGTTGGAATGTATCCGCGAGAATGTGTCTCAGGGTATGAACTTTGACGATGCGTTAAAAAAAGTGCAGGCGCAAACCGTCTTCACAACGCACACGCCCGTTCCAGCCGGACACGATACATTTAGCTTTCACATGGTCGAGAACTATTTCAATGGCTTTTGGGATGAAATTGGCATCAGCCGGGAAAGATTCTTAGGCCTCGGCGGGCATGAGGAAGAATGGGGGATGGCCTTCAATATGACAGTTCTGGCGCTGCGCTTGGCTGGAAAGTCTAATGCTGTCAGCCAACTGCATGGCGAAGTCTCTCGCCGTATGTGGCAGGAAGTGTGGCCGTCCAATAGGGTGAAAGATGTCCCCATCTTGGGTATTACCAATGGCGTGCATGTGCCGACCTGGATTTCCAGCGACTGGCATGAGTTGTTTGACAAAACGCTTGGTCCCGAATGGCGCAGCCGCCATGATGATCCTGCTATTTGGCAGCGTCTGGCCGATATATCTGACCGGGAATTGTGGGAAGTGCATTTGATTTTGAAGCGAAAGCTGATGGGCTTTTTACGGGAACGGGTGCGCCGGAGCTGGGTGGGGGGGCAAAATGACCCCACCCAGGTTTTGACAAGCGGCACGCTGTTAGACCCGGATGCACTTACTATTGGGTTTGCTCGCAGATTTGCCACTTACAAACGGGCGAATCTTATTTTCCGCGATTTTGAGCGTTTGCAGCGTATGTTGTTAGATATTCATCGTCCGGTGCAAATCATTTTTGCTGGTAAGGCCCATCCAGCCGATGATCCGGGCAAGGCGTTGATTCAACAAATTTATAATATGGCTAAGAATAATCGATTGGGCGGTCGTATTGCTTTTGTTGAGGATTATGATATGCACATGGCCCGTTATCTGGTGCAGGGCGTGGATGTGTGGCTGAATACGCCGCGACGCCCGCGTGAAGCCAGCGGTACAAGCGGGATGAAGGCGTCGCTAAATGGCGTGCCTAATCTAAGCGTTATGGATGGCTGGTGGGTTGAAGGGTATAACGGGGCTAATGGCTGGGCTATTAACAGTGAAGAAAACACAGACCACAATATGCAGGATGAAAAGGATGCTAATCTTCTGTATCAATTGTTGGAAGATGAGATAGTGCCCTTGTATTACACACGGGATGGGGATGGTGTGCCGCGCGGCTGGTCAGAATTGATGCGTGAGGCAATTCGTTCTAATGCGCACCAATTTAGTATGCGCCGCATGGTGAAGGAATACACGACGGAATTATATCTTCCGGCGATGAATGATTAATCTGTTTGCTTGAAATTGGGCTTCAGTAACCAACACCTTCGGCAAACTAAATTTTGGCCGAGATTTCGAAATGTCATTCCCGCGAAGGCGGGAATCCACTCGGGTAACAAAAAGATGGATACCTGCCTCCGCAGGTATGACAGGACAATTCTCTAAAATTGGCGAAGGCAGTAAATAACTGGAGCTAATTACAATTGTAAAGCTTTGCATGGTTTGCCTCTTCTAACGTTATGTGGGGGGCAAACTTTGCAAGGCTTTTTTGTTGTTGGGGATTATTTAGCGGTCAAATAGGCTTCGAGGTCTAATGATTGGTAGAGACGCTGCCGGGCATCTTCTGGCAATTCGGGTTGAGGAAGCTCATGGTAGAGCAGCACGGTTTTGTGCAGCGTGTCCACCATCACACGGCAGTTCTCACAATCAGCGAGATGTCGTTCGATTTCGGCGCAGACTTCTTCGGAGGCTTCCCCGTCCAAGAAGTCGGATAAGTCGTCGAGAAGATGTTCGCAGGTTTCTGGTTTCATGTGGCTTTCTCTGACGCCTGGGCCATTTCGGTAAAGTAGGGCGATAATTTATCGCGTAAATGTAGTCGGGCGCGGTGCAGGCGTACTTTGACAGCGCTGGTGGTGAGATCGAGGGAATCGGCCGTTTCCTGGGTGGACAGCCCTTCTAGTTCACGCAAAACAAATACGGATTTGTATTTCTCTGGCAGTGCGTAAATGGCCTGTTCTAATTTATTTTGCACCTCGTCGCTCTCAAAATCTTCTTCCGGGAGACAGCACCAATCGAATAATTGTTTGGGGACGATGGCTCCATCTTCCTCTGATAATGTTTCCTCAACCGATAAGAAATATTTTTGCGGTTTGCGCAGGCGCATCATGGCCGCGTTATGGGTAATCCGGTACAGCCAGGTGCCTAATCCTGACCGTCCTTCAAATTTTTCAATCGCTTTGAATGCGTTTATAAATGTTTCTTGTAGCACGTCTTCAGCTTCGGTCTCGTTCTGCATTAAGCGCAATGCCAGACGATAAATAGTTGGCGAATGAATCTCAATGCATTCGGCGCAAGCCGCTTTATCGCCAGCTTGTAACCGGGCGATTAAGAGCGCTTCGTCGTAGTTATCATTTATCAAGTTAGATGCACCTTCTCTAAAAAAGTTACGATTTTGAATCGTAGTCACTCTAACCTGAGAGGCGGTAAAATGCAAGCAAAAACAGCCTGCATTCATGAAGAATGCAGGCTGTTTTTGAAGTATCTGTTCAATAAAAATCTTTAGGCGACTATAGGAATGGTAACTGTGCTGGTAGCAATTTCGAATTGTGGCGGATGCTCGAAATGCTTTTTTACGGCGCATTGGTCGGCTGAGCGGATGACGGCTTGCTTGTATTTTTCTGGGAATGTAGGGGGCAGTTGGATGTCGAGTTTGACTTTGCTGATGAGGCCGGTCATCCTGTTGACTTCGAGGCTTTGCACGAGGCGAACGCCTTCGGTGGAGATGCCGCGTTGTTGGCAGAAACCGAGTACGTAAATGCCGGCGCAGGTGCCGATGGAGGCCAGGAAGGTGGCGAATGGTGTGGGGGCGTCGGGCATACGGCCGTATGAAGGTTGATCGGTGGGTACGGTAAAGGGGCCAAAATGGGCGTCTACGCGCGCGCCGCCGGGGAAATCGATGATCATGTCCATGAGTTAGTTCTCCAAATATTTGTTAGATTTGTGGGCAAGGAGCTGATTGCCTTTGCCGTATAGTTAGATGCGTGAGGTTGGGGAAGGTTACAGATGAAGTGGCGGGGTGGCTGATTAGGGGCAACGGCCGTTTAACCCCGCTAAAATCCAACAGGCCATATTTTGTTCCAGCCAGGCCAGCGCGTCTACCCATTGTCCGGCGACGAGGAAATCCCAATGGAGATGGTTGCCGGTGGAGAGGCCGGTTGTGCCTACTTCGCCGATGAGGTCGCCCGGCTGGACGGTCTGGCCCGGTTCGGCATGGATGGCGGAGAGGTGATAGTAGCCGCTGTAGACGCCCAGGCCATGATCGATGATGACGGCTCCGCCGCGGGCGGCTAATGGTTCGGCCAGGGCGATGGTTCCGGCGGCGGGAGCGGTAACGGCCGTTCCGCCATAAGCGGCAAAGTCGGTCCCTTCATGAGAGGAATTGTAGGGGCCGCCATTGTAAGAGCGGCGCGCACCGTAGTAGGAGGAGATTTCCAGGTAATTGGCGATTGGTAATTGGAAGTTGGTTGTCCATTGGGGGATGGGCGATGTTTGCGACCAGATTTCGGTTAGGCGGGCGCGTTCGGCTATGATTTGCTCTTGGGTGACGGCCGCCGCCGCGCCGGTGTAGGTGATTTGGTTGTAGGTCCAATCGCCGTCTATAAACTGCCAGGGCTGCGACCACAGCGGTTGGCCTTCTGGCTGGATGGCGAGTTCTGGTTGGCGGTTGGTATAAAAGTCATCAATACCGATGAGGCCGACCAGGTAACGGCCGTTCTCAAAACTGTCAAACATCATCCCATCTAATGAAGCGGCGACGGCCGTTGGCTGGCTGGTTACAGCCCGGAAGGCCAGCGCCTGCCCTGGCTGGGGCGTTAATTGGGAGAGTTCTAGCGTCTCAAAGCCAACGGGCATCTCGTGCGGTGGTTCCGTTCCGCCAGGGATGAAAAGGGGACGATAGAGCGTGGGGGCGTAAGGATGAGGCAGGCCGTTTAGGAGGGCTAATTGCCAGGGAGAGGATTGGTGGCGGACGGCCGTTGCCAGCAATCCTCCTTCATTTAGCCGCAAAATGCGTCCGGTAAATTCCCGTCCCGTGTCTGGCAACGTTAAGACCGAGCCGATGACAGGCTGGTTTTGCAGATTGGGATGTGGGTAAGCGGCGCGCAGGGTTTCTTGGCTGAGGCCGTAACGCCAGGATAAGGCGACCCAGGTGTCGCCGGGGCGGACGAGGCGCTGATGGGTGGTTTGGGCTTGGAGACGGCCGTTTCCAAACAGCAAAATGGATGTAATTAGCGGCAAAAACAGGAACCAGCGTTTCATTCGGTAATTGTCTACGAAAAATGCAAAACGTAAAGGCAGCGCAAGGGCGATTGCATAAAAAATCGAGAATGCGGGCAGGCCTACATCAATGGGGGATAGGTCAGATTACTGTTGTCCCGATTACGCATATCTGGCGGGGCTGCCATTTTTTATGAAGATAATTGATGAGGCGTCCTAAGATTATACAGGAGACGCCACACGCCTACGGCGCACCACGAATGGATGAAAACCGTAGCGCGATTTGGTAAATCGCGTATCGAACGGAGTTCGACCGAATTGCCAATGGGTGTGTTTCATCTCAGTTGATGCATCGGGAATTGGAATTCCCGATACCTACTCGAGAGGAAGTTGCGGGAATTCCAATTCCCGCAACATGCGATTCATTAGTGGCGAAAACTTCGTGACA
>JANTGY010000202.1 GCA_024762695.1 Anaerolineae bacterium | reverse complement strand
GAGATATTATTAGCTGCTCGTAGTTAGCCACGTAGTCTTCGGAGTGGCGTCATCCAACGGTACTCCGTCGCGGAACAGCGCGACTACGTACCTTACTCCGAACATAGTATACGAGGAGAGAAAAGAGATAATAGCTGAATTACTAGTTGATTTATGCCAAAGATGAAACGTTATTCCCCCTGGATTTTACCGGGATTATTGTTGGGAACGGCCGTTGCTCTGCTAATGCCGCTGCCTTCTCCCTGGCCACAGATGTTGGCCTTCTTGCTGCTATTTATTTGGCCCGTATTTAGCTGGATACGCTTATTGCCAGGCGCGTTTTGGGAGCGTTTGGCGCTGGCGGCGGGGCTGGTTCTCGCCCTCAATGCAGCGTTGACGCTGCTGTTGGTTTATGCGCCGGGGGAGATGATACGGCCGTATCAATTAACTGCTCAACTTTTGATTGCGCTGCTGCCCCTCTTCAAACGCCAAAAGAGCGCTCCCGCTTCCATTGAAAAAACAACCTGGCTGCCAATTTTGCTGCTGGCCCTGTTTGCCCTTAGTCTGCGTTTGCCCCACCTGGGCTACAGTGAATTTCAGGGCGACGAAGGGGTCATCATGACCCGGGCGGCGGCCATCATCATGGGCGATGACGCCGAGCTGTTTTTGCATCAAAAAGGCCCAGTCGAGATTTTGCTGCCGTTGGGTTTGTGGAATTTGGCCGGTTCGATAAGCGAATTTTGGGCGCGACTGCCCTTTGCCTGGGCTGGATTGCTGGCCGTAATGACGACGGCGCTGCTGGGTTGGCGCTGGTTTGATAGAAAAGTGGGCATTGCGGCGGGCGTTTTGTTCGCCATTGTAGGCTTTGCCGTCGCTTTTAGCCGCATTGTCCAATACCAAAGTTTGGTGATGGCCTGGGGCGGGCTGGCTGTCTTGGCGGCGATTCGGTATGCGGATGAGGAGCGGCGGGCAGATTTGGCGTTAACGGCCGTTTTCCTGGCGATGGGTTTATTGGCCCATTACGACGCTATTTTGGTCGCACCTGTCATCGGCTGGCTGCTGCTGCGCCAGGTCTGGTGTACAAAGCAGTTGGATTGGCGAGCCTGGGGCGGTGGATTGGGATTGGGAGTGGGTTTACTGGCCGCTTTTTACGTCCCTTACGCCCTCAATCCCAACATCGGCCGCACGGGAGCCTATTTGATACAAGGCCGATTGGGAGCTGGCGAAGGTCGGGGATTACTGAGTTGGAGCGGTACGGCCGTTTGGCAAATCGTCACATTTTATAACAGCGTTTACTTCATTGCCGGGTTGATTTTGCTGCTGGCGTTGGCGCTGTGGCAGCTATGGCGGCGGCGGGATGGATTGGCTCCCGTCTTGTTTTTTGCCGTCCCGCTGCTTTTTTATCTGTTCATCGTCGCCGATCCACGCACGCATGTTTACACCTTTTTCCCCGGCGCGGTTATTTTGGCGGCGGCGGGCGGTGGGGCGCTTTGGCAGAAGGTAAAGGGAAACGGCCGTTATCCCCTCTCGGCAACCATTTTGGCCACCTTCCTCGTTTCAGCCAGCTACGTTGTCCTGCTTTTTGTAGACAATACGCCCGAACGCCAACGCAATTGGGGCCAGTCGTCGCTGTTGGGCTACCTGGCTCCGGGAGCCGATCCGCCATTGTACGGATTGTTTGGATTTCCGCATCGCGCCGGGTGGAGTGTCGTGAACGATCTTCTGTCGCCAAACGCCTATCCCTACGCCAGCAATGAGGAAAGGGAGGTTACGCATGTGTATATGGCCCCGTCCTCGCGCACCCATTGCGCCAATTTTGAAACCTTTATCGTGGCCCAGAATGCCCAGGATGCCATCCCTTACGATGCAGCCTGGTTAGACGGCCTGTTTTTGCAAGCCGATGTCTTGGTGAACGGCCGTCCCTCCTTACAAATTTACGGCCGTCAACCGGTAACGGCCGTGCCCCGCGTCGAAGCCGCCAACCAAACGCTGTGGTTCACGCCAGCCCAGGTCGCGCCTGCGCCGCCACCCATCGCTTACCCGCTTGATGTCGTGCTGGGCGATGACCAGATTCGCCTGCTGGGTTACGATCTGGACCGCGACAGCGCGGCTCCTGGCGAGCAAATTGTCGTTATCTTGTATTGGGAAGCGTTACGGCCGTTGTCGCGCAATTACCAGGCATTTGTTCACTTGACCGACGGCAATTTGCTGGCCCAGCACGATGGCGCCCCCGAATGCGACATCAATCCCACCACCCGTTGGGAGCCGGGACAAATCATTGCCGATCCGCATCTGATTGCTGTGCCTGCCGACGCTGCAAATGGCGCGCCAGAGTTGTTTGCAGGTATGTATGATTTGCTTACCGGCGAACGGCTGACCATCTCAGAGATGCCCGACAATTTAGTCAGGCTCACCAACATTGCCATTACAAGCGACTAAAGGTTTAGGTAAACCACAAAAAGTATTTTGATAAAAAACATGCTAATTCTTTGTGGTTTACTCAGGGAAAACGGGAGAATCATTGTTTTCCTAATTCAAATCGCTTTCCCGTTTTCACCTAATCATAGACAACTTTGGTGTTTCGGGAATTGCAATTCCCGAAACAGGGGGCACGAATAAGTTGTCAGCGAGTTTCGACGGGCAGCCCTGGGAGGCCTGCCAACAACACGCAGAGGGGCCTCCCAGGCCCCGGCAGTGGAAAACCAATGACAAGTTGATCGCAGCCCCCCGAAACATGTCAAAACAGACGCTAATTGCTTGTAATCGTTAAGTCGGTCGTTATCGTTCCATCAGCTTCGCCAAAAAGCCATATGCCGAACAGTCCAGAAACAGGCAAGGCATAGTCAGCCAAGACTTCTCTTTCGCCGACAAGTCCATCGGCAACGAATTTAAGAAATTCATCGCCTGGCCCAAAGAACTCAAAATCAATATCGGCTGTGGCATTGGGAACGGCCGATATCGTAATAAGATCCCGCTCAGCGCCAGTGAAAAACCAAATCTGTTCCTTGTTTTCATCAAAACTGGTTGTTTTTGGCGCATTATAACGAATGATATTAAACGATATTTCTGGAAACGAGCCACTGTCCTGGGCCATCAAGCTGTAATCGCCTTCCGCTTCATTGGCAGCATAGATGATAACTTTGTAATCGCCTTCGCGGGTCAAAACCAAATTTGCGATGGTTTCAATTTGTCCAGCGGGCGCATCATCTTGTAAAACTAACGCTGCGCCAGTGGGGTCAACAACGATGAGGACAATATCTAGGCCTTCTTCAGCTAAGGCGTGGAGGGTCAAGCTGTTGTTGTTGGTTTCATTGTAAAAAAACCAGGTATGTCTTTCGCTGCTGGCAAGAAAATCCATTTCCAATAAATCAGGGTTGAGGTTGCCCATGTCAATGTCATCCAGATCGGGCGCGCTGGTGGGCAGGGGGCTGCTGGTGGGCAGCGGGGAAGATGTGGGCGTTGTTCCTGGGCGCGGCGTTGCGCTGGGCGTGGGGGTGTTGGTTGGGCCAGCATCCCTGGTCGTAGTTGGCGTTGTTCCTGGTTGGGGCGTTGCGCTGGGCGTGATTGTGGCTGTGGCCGTGTTGGTGGCGTTTGCCGCCAGTGTCGGCGTTGCGGTAGTTAAACTGCGGGGCGTTGGCGTTGCGTCGAGTTCGCCGGGTTGCTCTGGGGGCTGATCAAGCGACGGCGGCGTTGGACTGTTGGCGGGATCGGAAAGCGCGCCGGGGGTAGGCGCTATGATTATCTCTTCAATTTCTGGCGGCCCATCTTCGTGGGCAATCAGGCTGCCTTCCGGCGTCAATGTCGCCTGGGTAATGGGACTGGGCGAAACGATCCGGCTGGCAGCCAGGTACCAAATTTCTTGTGGTTGGGCGGTGTCGCCGCAGCCAACTAAGCCTGTCCAATGCTGCCATCGTCCTGCGACGGTTATGGTAAGATTTTCAGGGAGTAACGGCCGTAACTGATCATCAAACCCACCCGCTAACGCCATCAACGTGTCCGACGTTAAACCCCACGTAGCTGGCGACGGCTGCGCGTTCGATTGACAAACCAGGAGCGGTAAGCGGGAGTATTGTCCAGTTAATTGGATGTAGGCTCCCTCATAAATTGTTGGATTAGCCGCCAGATCGCTTAACGCCACAGGAATTGGTTGACCGCTTATTGAGGGAATGGTTGGGGTTTGCGTATAGTTTTCTTCGCTAACTTGAGGACGGCAGTTAGCGACCAGCGTTATAATAAGAAATATGAGCCACAATTTTTTCATGAGGAATCCAGTTCGCAATCAAAATGTCAATTTTACCATTATACTCTACCACTCCGCGCAAAAAAACAGCGCCTTGCGACTATGCCGCAAGGCGCTGTCCTAATTCTGGCCCTCCCCAAAACTCGATTGCGTAATATTCTCTTTTTGCCTTTACCCGCAGCCGCCGCTAGAAGGCGCCCGCTTCAATTCAAGAATTATTTTAGGTACATACTCCAACTCAGTCGCGTGTGGGTCTGGTTCAGACGCTGAATAGCGCGAACCTAATGCCGAGTCGAAAATGTAGCATAACTGGTCATCGCCTGCGCCGGAATTAAATCGTTTGGTCAAGTCATCATCGCCAAACGTGGCAATCCAGCCGTTAACGCCGCCTTCCAGAATATAGGCGTTGGGGACACTTTCTGCTTGTAGGATTTTCCAGGCTTCGGTTGCCGCCGCTTCGTCGTTGCTCATAAGCACAAAGACGGTGTTGGCCGGTTCAAAGTGTAGTTCGGAGATGAAATCGGGGTTGGAAATCTCGGCCAATGGCACATGGCGGGCGTCGAGGATGTGGAATAGGTTGTAATCCACCTCTTCGCGCACATCAATCATCATCGTTTTGATTTTGGTGTCATGCGTCGTATCCAAAAGCTCGCCGGGGTGGATCTGGACAGCTCGCTCAACCAGCAGCGCTTCTTTTTCTGTTTCAATCCGCGCCCAGCGATCTTCAATGGTTGGCTGTCCAACGACGAGGAAGACGACGGCGACCAGGACGAGAACGCCAGCGGCCGTGTAACGCCATTTAGGTTCTGATTTAGGGTCTTTTTTACCAAAGGCTTGCTCCAGCTTTTCACCGCCCCAGAACATGAACAGCGCCATTAAAACGACGATCAGGACGACTGTGCCTGTGCTCAACCCCAGCCATTCCGGCAGGGTATAGCGCCCCATGTAGGAGGAGTTCCAGAAGATGGAGAAGTTATCAACAGTCTCGCCGAAGAGGAAGATGCCAAATAGAACGCCGAGAACGAAGAATATGCCGTCTATCTTGCCAGTGGCGGCTGAGACGAGGGATGTACCGGGACAGAAGCCGCCGATGATGAAGCCAAAGCCCATAATTAGCCCGCCGACGATGCCGGGCCAGAGGTAAGTGGGGTTGACCCAAATCAGGTTATAGTCCAGCAAACCAACGGCTGATGAAGCAAAGATAAGAACCATTGCTACAATAATGCTGGTGAACATCACTTTGAGAACGGTGATGTCTTTGAAGTAGAACTGGGCTGCCAGCAGTTTTGAATTACCGAATCCGGCGATTTCTAGCACGTAACCGAAGGCAAAGCCGATGAACAAGAAGACGACGTATGCGCCCCAATGTCCGAATATCTCTGCGAGTGGAAGTGGAAAAGGTGTCATGATTTTACTCCGTAGCGAGAGCTAGAGCGTAGAGCTAGAGGATGGTTTTTCCTGCCTCTGGCTCTCGCTCTATTCTCTAGCTTTCTAGTTCCAGAATTTCCTTAAGAAGTAAGCCAGCGCATACGCGCCGCCAAAAACGGCGAACATAAAGGCCCAACTGCCGACGGAGAGGACGGCGCCGCCAGACAATGCTTGGCCAGAGGTGCAGCCGCGGGCGAAACGGGCGCCATAGCCCATCAAGCCGCCGCCGATGAAGGCCATCATCCAGCGCATCCGGTTGGAGATTTGGGGGCCGCGCATGGTTTCAAATTTGAGACGGCCGTTGCGCCATCCCGATACCACGCCGCCCAAAACCACGCCAATCGTCACATAAACCACCCAGCTATCCAGTGGGTTCTTCTCCCCGCCAGCCATTGCCAACAGGTACGGCGTGCGATTGACGTGTCCCGGCGCTACTAAGTCTTCCACAAAGACCAGGATACGATTCAGGCCGCCAGAAGCGCCTAACCCGCTGCCTGTGAGGAAGAAGGCCAGGAACAAGACGATACCCAAGAGGATGCCGGCGTAGTAGGGGTCTACATACGCTTTTGCTTCGCGTTTAACGGCCGTTTTCTTCGCCGTTTGTTCTCCAGTTAAAGTAGTCATGAAAACTCTCCTAAATTGACAATTGGCAATTGACAATTGTCAATTGTCAATTTTTCCTAATGCGTCTCAATTTCTTCCCAGCCCATCATCATCGCTTTGATGTTCGCCATCGGGGTGGGGCCAGTCGTTGTTAGATAAACGTGCATCACAATGAAGGACGCAAACAGCCAGGCAATAATCGTGTGGAATGGAGCCAGGAAGGGCAAGCCGCCTAACTGCATTGCGATTGAAGGCCATCTTTGCGCGCCCCATATCAAAATGCCGGTGATAATTTGCAGTGGCAGCAGCACGTTCAACAACCCCAAATACGTCACTTGTTGCAACGGGTTGAGCTTTTGTTCCGGCGTTTTCTCAAAGGGATGGTCTTCGCTCTTGAAAATGCCTTTGAGATAGAACATCGCCTGCATTGTCATCTGGTTAAAGAAGCCGCGCGGTTCAGGCAGGTATTGTTTGATTTCGCCGCTGACCAAATTGTAGAACAGCGCCAGGGCAGCGTTGGCGACCAAAATGGCGGCCAAAACATTGTGTACCTGCACCACGTAGCTAAAGCTGAAGGCGCCAAACATATCCGGCTTGTGAATGATGAGGCCGGTGAAAGTGAGGAGGAGGATGACGGCCGTTTGCAGCCAGTGCCACAATCGCTCATACACCGTGTACATGTAAACCTCGCGCATTTCATGCGGCTGCGGCGGATTTTTCCGCGCCGCCCACACGCGCAGGCCGCCATGTGTAAACACACCGCCAATCGTGCCCAGGAAAATAAGGACGCCGGCCCAATCAATCCAGCTAACCTTGTTGTGACCAAGCACATACAAATTGTCAGCTTCCGCTCGCGGTTCATAGTACAGCGCGCCATCTTCCGTTTTGATAACGTCGCCGTTTAGCTCCGTCGTGCCGTTGCCTACAAATGTGGGCATCACGCCGCCAGGAATGGTGTCGGCCAAAATGATGGGGCGCGTAACGCGGGAATCTTCGCTGTGGCAGGTTTGGCAATCCTTGGTTGCCCATTCGCCATGCGTGACGTTGTGGTTGATGTTGTACGGTTGAATTTCACCGGCAATGCGGGGATTTTCCAGTCCCAACGCTTCTAAACGCCCGGCAATCAGCACTTCCTTGCGTTCGCTGTCAATAATCAGTTCTTCCGCTTCAATTACGCCATTTTCATTGGTGTCAAATGCGTCCAGAACATCGGCATGATAAGCGTCGCCATCCAGCCACGCGGCTTGCAAATCGCGTTCGGAAACCGGTCGCTCCGGATCGCCGTACACCCAATACCAGGATGTGACCAGATTGTGCGGACTGAGCGGGGCCGCGCCGTCTTCATTGGGGCGGGGCAGCAAGACCGGCT
>JANTGY010000201.1 GCA_024762695.1 Anaerolineae bacterium | reverse complement strand
GGTTGCAAGTCCCGCTCCTGGCGCATGCCGGGCCGCACGCGGCCGGCGTAGAAATCGCCGCCGATCAATGGTTGCAAGATGGCGATGTTGTCCGCGTAGGGAAATTCTCGGCGCGCGTTTATTACGCACCGGGCCACATCGGCGACCAAATTTGCTTTGCATTGGAGAATGATCATCGCGTCATCGTGGGCGATACAATTTTTGAAGGCGGGCCGGGAAAAACATGGTCGGCGGATGGGTTCCAAACAACGTTGCAGACGCTGCGCGAGGTGGTTCTGCCCTGGCCGGATGAGACGGTTTGCTATCCGGGACATGGCCCATCGTTCCAACTGGGCGACCAACGGGCGGCGATTGAGGCGTTCTTGATGAAGGATCACGGCCGTTTCTTTGGCGACGCGACGTGGGAGATGTGAAAAAGACAGAGACAGAGACAGAGATAGAGGAGCGGGCTTGTGGCTATTGTTGAAAACCTGGAACAATGGAAGGCTGATTATTATGAAGAGTGGCTGCCGCATTATGAGCGGACGGGGGAATTGGTCTGGCTGAATTATCCGCGCGCGCATAACCGAACAGCTCCGACAGGCGCGGGGATTGATTTGTCCAATAGTCGTTTGTTGTTAATTTCCACGGCGGGCGGTTATTGGCGCGGCGAACAGAAGTCGTTTGATGCGGCCAATGATTTGGGCGATTATTCGATTCGGCTGTTTCCCACGGACACGCCTTTTGAACAGATTGATTTTGCCCATGACCATTATGAGCATACGGCCGTTACCGCCGACACCCAAGTCCTGCTCCCCCTGCAACATCTGCGCGACATGGTTGCCGAAGACAAAATTGGTTCGTTGGCCTCATCCGTCATCAGTTTCAGCGGCTACATGCCCAACGTGGCTCAAATCGTTGCCAAAACCATCCCCGCCATCATCGCTGCCGCCCAAGCCGAGCAAGCTGACGGGGCGCTGCTTGTGCCCGCTTGACCGCTTTGCGTCCAGTCCGTTGGACTGGTTGCCCGCGCTTTGGAGGGGAGCGGCATCGCTACAACGCTGACCAGTTGGAGCGGCCTCATTCGCCGCGCCGCCCCGCCGCGGGCTACGATTACGCGCCTGAACCGGGGCAGCACATTGGGCATGCCGGGGGACGGCGCCCAGCAGCGGCGCGTGTTAGAAGCGACGTTGTCGCTTTTGGCGCAAGATGCGCCAGTCAAGTTGGTTCGCCTAAATGAACGCGCATGATTGATTGGATCAACGGCCGTTCCAACTAACGCTTCATCGGCCATTTTTCAAGCCAGGGGGCGGCCGCGCGCGTCGCCACCCATACAAAAAGAACGGCAAACAAGTGCCAAAATCCCATCAGGAATGGATCGTGATCCCGGAAAGGAAAACCGGGCAGGCGCGTAACACAATAGCTTAAAACCCCCTGAACCAGGTAAGCTGTCAAAGCCTTTTGCCCCAGCGACAACAAAAGCCAGCCAAACAAACGCTCCAGGACTCGCCAAAATTGAGTCATAAATTCATATGTTCCGGCAAATATCCACAGCGCGGCTATGACGCGCCCCGGCCCCATCTTCGCTTTGGAAAAGAAACTGCTGCCGCTTTGTAACCATTCCACTTCCGGCCATAAATTGTGATAGGTAATTTGATAGCTGACGATCAGCAAGGCCGCCGCCGAGCCAACCAACAGCGTAGAAAGGATCCAGCGGGGGAGGGCTAATGTGTCCCGCCAGCAGTTAATCTCGCTCTGGTAATAGCCAATAACGACGCCCAGCAGAAAGGGAAGCTGCCAAACGGCAACACGAAAACCGAGACGCAGGAAAGTAAATGCTTGTGGGTCGATCCGGGCGGCGTGCCAAACAAGCAATGAAACGAGAATGACCCGGCGCCATTTCCCTTGTTGCAGCCAATAAATGGCTGCCAGCCCCAATAACAGCAAGAAAGCATACAATGGCAATAAATCAACGAAACCGAAGTAATAATTTACTTGTAAAATACCGCCTTGTAATAGTTGCCAGTAATTCGTGGGTAGGGGAGACGGCCGTTCCAGAAAATGCCGCAAAACATAATCCCCTGACGCCAATATAATCCGGCCGGCCGCACCCAGAACATACAATTGCAAGGCCCGCCGCCCAACCTGGGAAATGGACGCGCTCCAGCCCTGTTGTACCACCCGGCTGCGGTAAAGACGGCCCATCACCAAACCAGAAACCAAAATAAACCCCACAGCGGCCGATACCCATAATTGGCCGCCTCCGGTCAGCGCCAGCGTCCAGGCCGGGAATGTACCTAGATGATCAATCGTCATTACAAAAACAAAATAGCCGCGCATAAAATCCAGGCGCAGATCACGTTCCGATAAACCAGATTGGTAGCGAATGTTCAAAAGCTGTCTTGCTCCGTGCAGGTATAAATACAGGATGTTTCGGCTCAACGCGCACACGATTCAGCAATGAGCCGGATGATTGTATCATGCAAGGCCGAGAAGGGAGAAACGGCCGTTTTCCAAACCGCCCAATTTATTCGAGATATTTCACTTCATATTGATAAAATTAACATTTATATTGACAAAATTAAGATAATTCTGTTATTATCTTCTTTGTGTAACAAAAAAATTGATAATTCTAAACATGAAAGGCAAAACTTCACTCCCATGAAGACAAACTCCATGAAACCATTTTTTGTGCTGTGGTCGGGGCAAGCCGTGTCATTGTTGGGCAGCCAACTGGTCCAATTTGCGCTCATTTGGTGGCTGACGCAAGAGACCGGATCAGCCACAATGTTGGCCCTGGCGTCGCTGGCCGGATTGCTGCCCCGCGTGATCTTGGGGCCATTTACGGGCGTGCTGGTGGATCGTTGGAATCGCCGCCTGACCATGCTGGTCGCCGACAGCGCTATTGCTTTGGCGACGATGGTCTTGGCCTACCTGTTCTGGGTTGACGCCATCCAAACCTGGCATTTATTTGTCATTCTGTTTGTTCGTTCCATTGGCGGCGGCTTCCATAATCCGGCCATGCAAGCATCCACATCATTGATGGCGCCGGAGTCGCAGTTGACGCGTATTCAGGGATTGAACCAGGCCTTGCAAGGCGGATTAAGCATTGTGGCCGCTCCGCTGGGCGCGCTGCTGCTGGGACTCATGCCCATGCAAGGTATCTTGGCGATTGATGTGGTAACGGCCGTTTTCGCTATCGTCCCCCTATTTTTCGTCCACGTCCCCCAGCCCAAACAAGCTGCAGAAGAAGCGCAAACGGAACAAACCTCCTTTTGGGCGGAAATGGAAGCGGGCCTACGCTACGTGTGGGGCTGGCCGGCCATCCTGGCCCTGATGGTCATGACCATGGTGATCAACTTTGTCCTGGCCCCCACCTTTTCCCTCATCCCCCTGCTTGTCAGCGCCCACTTTGGCGGCGACGCGATGCAGCTTGGCCTCCTGGATGCCGTAGCCGGGAGCGGCATTGTGATAGGCGGGTTGGTATTAGGCGCCTGGGGCGGGTTTAAACGGCGCATCATCACCTCGCTAACCGGCCTCATCGGAATTGGATTAGGCGCGCTGCTCATTGGTTTTGCCCCAGCCAATGCCTTTTTCGTGGCCGTCATCGGCGCATTTGTCGTGGGCAGTACCATCGCCCTCACCAATGGCCCCATTATGGCAATTTTCCAGTCGCGGATTGAGCCAGAGATGCAAGGGCGCGTGTTCACGCTTTTGGGCAGTCTGTCATCGGCCATGACGCCTCTGGGCTTAATTATAGCCGGCCCGGCGGCCGATGCCCTTGGCGTGCAATCCTGGTTTATTGTCGGCGGTTTTGTGACCTTGTTCATGGGCATCATCGGCCTGGCAACGCCGCTGATTGTTAATGTGGAAACAGACAGTCCGAAATTTATTGGTGGATTGACAAGTATCGCGCCAACGGCCGTTGTCGAATAAAATAGCTCCATGACACGCATCAAAGAGAATCCCCACACACAGCGCGGCATGACCGTATTCCTCATTATCTGGGTCGGCCAGCTTGTCTCCACGCTGGGTTCCGGACTGACCGGCTTCGGCCTGGGCGTCTGGCTGTATCAAGAAACCGGGTCTGTGACCTTGTTTGCGCTCAACAACCTGGCCTTTACGCTGCCCAGCCTGATCATGACCCCCTTTGCTGGAGCGTTAGCCGACCGCTGGGACCGGCGTTGGCTGTTAATTTTGAGCGATACGGGAGCGGGGCTGAGTACATTTATCGTCTATCTGCTCTTCTCCGGCGGCAACCTTGAAGTGTGGCATATTTATTTATTGACGGCTTTTGCCTCCATATTCACCGCCTTCCAATGGCCGGCGCATACCGCCGCCACAACCATGCTCGTCCCCAAAGAGCAGTTGGGGCGCGCCAGCGGTTTAACGCAGTTAGGTCAAGCCATCTCCCAACTGGCTTCCCCAGCCATCGCCGGGGCATTGATAGTGACGGTTGGTTTGCAAACCATCATTTTAGTCGATTTCGTCACTTTCCTTTTTGCTGTATTGACCTTACTCGTCATCCGCATCCCCCGACCGGCAGAAACAAAAGAGGGCGCAGAGGGGAAAGGCTCTATTTTCAGCGAAGCGGTCTATGGTTGGCGCTACATTCGCACGCGGCCGGGTTTGATGGGCTTGATGATATACTTTGCCGTCGTTAATTTCCTTTTCGGCATGATTGGGCCGCTCTTTTTGCCGTTGCTGTTGAATATGACTACAGCCGATAAAGTCGGCTATGCCTCCTCGATCATGGGCGTGGGCATGTTGATCGGCACGTTGGTGATGAGCGCCTGGGGCGGCCCCAAACGGCGCATTCAGGGCGTGTTGGGTTTTGGCTTTTCGACGGGTATCTTTTTGATGTTATCGGGGTTACGGCCGTCGCTGTTCCTCATTACGGCCGCTGCTTTTGGCTTGATGTTCGGCATGCCCATCCTTAACGGTTCCAGCCAGGCCTTGTGGCAAAGCAAAGTCGCTGCCGACGTACAGGGCCGGGTCTTTGCTATCCGCCGCCTCATCGCCCAATCCATGCTGCCGATTGCGATCATTCTGGCCGGGCCAATGGCTGACGGCGTGTTTGAGCCGCTCATGGCTGAAGGGGGCGCGTTGGCTGGCAGCGTGGGGCAAATCATCGGCTATGGGAAGGGGCGCGGTTCGGCTTTGTTGTTTATCATCATGGGGCTGCTCATGATGGTCGCTTCAATCGTTGCCTACAGCAATCCGCGTGTGCGGCTGGTGGAGGATGAACTGCCCGATGTGGTTGCGCTGGCGGCGGATGAAGTGGAAACGGCCGTCTCCCAACCCGATTTGCCGCAAACCGAGCCATCCCCCGGCTCATAACGCCATTTCTAGCACAATTTCATCGCGTAAAGGAATGCCATCCAAACCAATGCGAGGAATGCCCGGCTTGAGTTGGCGGGAGATTTCCAGCGCGTTGGGATACACGGCCGTAATCCGCAAACCCCACTTTTGATAAAAGCGCAGCCCGGCCAGGTTATCGTTGGTGGTGATAAGCCAGAGACGCTGACAGTGGGCGGCGCGGGCGGCTTCGGCAACGGCCGTCATCAACCCCGACCCAATCCCCACGCCTTTCACCTCACTGTTAATCGTCATCAATTCGCATGCATCCCCGGCGATGCGGTACGTGACTAAACCCACTGGTTGGTTGTTGTAAACAGCGACAAAACCGGGCGAAGTCGCCGCGTCGTACACCTGCCCCCGCGAGACGACGGCAGCGCTTCCCCAATAACGTTCTAAAAATTGATTGGCCCAGGGTTGGGTTGTTGAGTCTAACGTTTGCAAGCGGAACGCAGACATGAAACTGGCTTAGGCGTCAGGATTGGCGCGCCATTTTTTACCGATGGCGCGGGCGACGAGAAAACCGCCGAAGGCCAACAGTCCAGCCAGCAAAGCGGCGCGGAGCCATGTTTGCCCAGAAACTGGGTTGGCCGGAGACGTTGTTTCCGGGCGCTGATTGCCCGGCTCCAATACGCCCTGGACGTTTTCGATAGCCCGTCGCACGACAGCGTTGATATTGGCTTGCACCATGCGCGGCGGCAGCGCGCTAAGCCGCCCATCGCTCTCGACTTCACCTGCGAAATGGAGGATCGTGGTCTGATCGCGCGATTCCAGGCGAACACGGCCGTTTCCCGCCAATTTACCCGGCTCGCCCCCACCCGAAAAAGCGACCAGGAACGATTCCGGTTCGGCCATTTGCGAAATGGTCAAATGTCCATGATAAACGCCGCGCAATGGCCCAACGGCAATGTGTACAGCGCCCTCGTATTGGTTGTCGTCGGCATTATTTAGCTGGAATTCGGGAGCGAGAATGGGGGAGAGACGGCCGTCTTTCATCAAAGTCGCCCAAACCACTGACCGAGGGGCGGAAATCACATAACTACCATTAAATTTCATCACTACCTACCTCGCTCCTACGATTCTTCAGCCAACAGCGCGTCTAGCTTAGCGGATAATGATTCAATTTGATGGCTAAGATGTTGAATTTCTTCTTGTTTGGCCACACCTTGCGCTTCCAGCGCCTGCTCCAAATCCGTCTCATCCACGCCTGATGGGCGGCGGCCCAGGTTCAACAATTTAGCCCGCAGTTGCAACCCTTCATCTTTAGCCAATTCGCCCCGATTGATGAGCGTTTGCAGCCGGCGTTCAATCTCATCGTCCACCTGGCGCAATAAATCCAACGGGGCCGTCAGGCTGCGCCGCAAAGAGTTCATCGTGTCGCCGCCCGCTTGCACCAGGCTGGTCAACACCGATTTAGGCAAAAAGCCGCCTCCCTTCTTCTCTTGCTCAAAAATGATCTGAGTCAGGGTTAAGGCGGTCAAATCTTCGCCGCTGGTGTGGTCAACAACTTGCACTTCCTCGCCCTGGCGAATGAGGCTGGCTATCCCATCGAGGGTGATATATTTTTTGGCGTCGGTGTCGTAAAGTTTGCGATTTGGGTAGCGCTTGATGGTCGGCATGTCCCTGCTCCTTGGAAATTGGACGCGGATTAACACAGATTGACGCGGATAAAAAATTTGCGAATTTCTCTTAATGGTTACGCGCCTCAGCGGGTAATGATTTCTTTATGATTCATTGCGTCATAAAAATTATATCTGGATTTTATGGGATGTAAAAAGGGAGAGGAAACGGCCGTTTCCTCTCCCTGAGTTAGCTTGTGTAAACACCAAGCGCTTATTGCTTATCCTTCAATTCATCCACTTTTTGGGCCAACAAGGTGATTTTTTTGCTCAAATTATCAATGTCGCGCTTGGTAGGCACGTTCATGCGGTCCAACAGCCCTTCCACGCGGGTCTCCAGGGCGTCTTCGGCTTTTTGGGCCCGTTCTTTACGCCGCTCGAACACATCTTTAACGAGGGAACGGCCGTCATTCTCCGCAATCTCACCCCGATCCACCAGCTTGTTGACGAACTCTTCGACTTCGTCTTGAGCCAGGGCCACAGCCCCCACGCCAGCCATCAACACCCGGCGTAAACCAACCAACAATGACTTACTCGCTTCGCCCGTTTCTTCTTCCACAATTTCAATTTCTTCCGACATGGTTTTCCTCACTTATGCCAAGCGGCAAAGCGTCCACAAAAATGAATGCTTTGCCGCCTCTCTACACTACTTACTTCGCAACTTCGTAACGCCG
>JANTGY010000200.1 GCA_024762695.1 Anaerolineae bacterium | reverse complement strand
TAAGGCGATTTGGCAAATCGCCACCCGATTTGCCAAATCGGGCTACAACGGCGCGCCATTTTCATTCATCGTGGTCGGCGCAGCCGGTGAAGTCTCCTGTGTTTAAGTTATTTGGCGCCCAACAACTCGTAAAGCTGCTCCAGCGCCTGGCGCCCTTTTACTTTCATAGGTGACAGCGGCTCCACAATCACCCAATCCTTTACACGCAAATACGCGTCTTCACTAATCAGAATTTGCCCCGGCTTTGCCGATTCCTGCACACGCTTAGCCATGTTGACCGCGTCGCCAATAGCCGAATAATCCTTACGAAAATGGCTGCCCACGTTCCCCACAACCGCTTCGCCCGTATGGATGCCCGTGCCAAAATGAAGCCGCCGGTTCTCCGGCAGATTGGCATGATATTCGATCATTTTCTCCTTCACCATCAAGGCCGTGCGAACACAACGTTCGACATGATCCTCTTGTGGGTTGAGCGGCGTGTTGAACATCGCCATGACCGCATCGCCCATAAATTTATCAATTAGTCCCTGATGCTGGGTAATGCCCTGAACAGCCAATGTAAAATAGCCGTTGATGATTTGGATAAGCTTTTCCGGATCGAGGTTTTCGCTAAAAGTGCTAAAACCGCGCACATCGGCAAAGAATACGGTCACATCGCGTCGCTGCGGCCGTTGGGCGGCGTCCAGGTCCCGCACCTGGTCAACCACAGCGGGCGGCAAATAGCGGCGCACGCTTTCCAAACGTTTCTTTTCCGACACATCGTCTAACACCATAGCCACGCCCAAAGAAGATGCGACTCTCTCCTCGGCGCGAAGCGGCGACATCGTAAGATTTAAGGTCGTCAAGCCAGGCCGCTTACTCACTACAATGTCCATTTCTTTGTTTTGCGTACTACCATTGGTGCGCACTTCGCCTACCATTGACCCTACTGGCAAACCCAATGTATCCAAAACTGTTTGATAAGAGTGGCGCATCACCGAATCGGCCGGGACGCCCAAGATACGTTCGGCGGCCTGATTGTACAATGCAATTTGATCGTCGGGGTCTACGGTCATCACGCCGCTGGCGATGGAAGCGAACACGTTATCCAGCAATTCTTTTTGTTCCCGCGTTTCGCGGAAAAGGCGGGCATTATCAATGGCGACAGCCGCTTGATTGCCAAAAGAAGCGAGTAGATCGCGGTCTGCGTCTACAAAAAGCCCGGAGGCGACGCGATTATCGGCATAAATCACGCCAATGATGTTATCCTTACGCTTGAGCGGCACACACAGAATGGAACGCAGATTGTAGCTGATGATGCTTTCCTGAGCGGCAAAGCGCGGGTCGGACTGGGCGTTCATCGTAACTACAGGTTCGCCAGTCTTGGCCACGCTTTGGACAATGCTGCGGCTAATTTCAAAGGATGACGATTTTTCAATCGTTTCTTTGTCCATATTACGCGCCACTTGCACTTCTAATTGTCCGGTTTCTTCGTTCGTCAGAAGGAGGATGGCTCTTTCCGCTTTGGTCAACCGAATGATGGCGTCCATCACGAAGCTAAGCACTTGGGTCAAGTCAAGAGACGAGTTAATGACGGCGCTGACTTCTTGTAATGCCGTCAACTGCGTGCGTTCTTTTTCTTCCGCTTTGACGCGCCGTTCTAAATCTTCCACATTACGGCGGACATAAACGAGTAAGCGTTCCAGTTCGTCGCCAGTTTGGGTGGCG
Source organism: Anaerolineae bacterium (assembly GCA_024762695.1). Classification (GTDB taxonomy): domain Bacteria; phylum Chloroflexota; class Anaerolineae; order Promineifilales; family Promineifilaceae; genus JACKCC01. Next base: position 5,940 of record JANTGY010000200.1, on the reverse strand, counting down.
GTCTGTTTGGCCAAATCGGCCCGCGTCATAATTAAGGTTTGCTGCTGCCTGTCTACTGTGCCGCTTAACTGGTCAATCAGTTGGCGCAGCTCTTTTAGGTTGGTTTGAATTTGAGTCGTTGGATCTTTCAACTGGTCATCCTCGCTACTGGCTGGTGAAAGCGGGAAAGCTTCTGGATTTCCGGAAAAATTGAAATGGTCAACAATAGTTTGAACTGCAAAGAGTGCGGAGAACGCGAAGAATTAAAAAGAACTGCTTTATGCCCTTTGCGTCCTTTGCGGTGAAACTTTGCTCAAGGTATTTATGACCGCTACAGATTTCTGAAAAATCGTCCTCCCGGCTTACCTCACAACGAAAACGGCCGTTTCACAAGCAGTTTTGGCGCACTGCAACTTCCTGCCCGGTCGTTTAGCTGTACATGTCAACAATTCTACTGATTAGATTATACCAGAGCCGAATAGTTGGCAATAGGGAATCGCTTTTATCAGCGGTAGTGAGGTAAACCGCAGAAATTATTTGGATGAACAAAATATCATTTCTCTGCGGTTTCCTCAGGGAAAATGGGAGAACCATTGGTTTCCTCATTCAAATGACTTTCCCGTTTTCACCTAATCGGAACGGATACCGGACAATCGTTTTTGCCAGCGCTCTACTCGGCTGACAATCGCTCGGCGATAAAGCAACGGCCGTAACTGACGCCATTCAATCTGCGGTTCAAAATCAGGCTCCGTCGCACGGGAGGGGCTGAACTGCTTGAGGACGAACTGCCGAGTCAGGTTGCGGATAGACGCTTTACCTTCGGGAACGGCCGTCGCCATCATATCGGCGCGTTCATAAGGCGTTTGGGTCGGGCGGAAGAAGATGCCCAACCAACGCCCCCAACTACTAAGACGGCCGTAACTGCGATCCACATCTGTTTCCACCCGACGGTTCAGAGAATTGGCAATCAGCAGCGTTCCGCCGGCCAAAACCACCACCATCAACGCCCCAACTATTTGCCAGGTAGGAAGAGGATTGACCGCTGTTTCTTCACCAACTGGAGCGGCGCCTTCCTCTTCCGCCAGCAGTTCAGCCAATCGCTCCGAATCATCTAGCTCGCTATCCAAGACCGGTAAATCGCCATCGGGAATGGGAACATTTTCTTGCGCGCTATCATTCGGGCCACCGATGGTCTCGCGCCGGACAACGACAGGAATCGCCGCCGTTGGCTCAAACTGAATCCAGCCATACTGCGGGAAATATACTTCGGTCCATGTGTGAGCGTTGCTGGCCCGCACGCGATACGAAGTCGTCTCATCGTCAAAATCGCCTTGCGCGTAGCCGCTAACCACACGCGCGGGAATGCCCTGGGAACGCAGCATTACGGCCATGGCCGAGGCATAATAGTTACAGTAACCCTCCTGGCTTACAAACAAAGTGTAATGCACCGGGTCAACATCTTCCGGCGGGGCCGGTATCTGGTCGTTATATGTGATGTTATTCCGCAGCCAATCGCGGACGGCAATTGCTTTATCATACGGGGTATCGAGAGCGGCCGTTAGCTCATCGGCCAGCGCCAGCGTCTCCGACGAGATGCTGTCAGGGAGCTGCAAATAACTATCCAGCGCCCAATCCGGGTAAATCGTAGATGCGTTCCGCAAACTAAACACATCGGCATTGGAAATACGCGAGGCCACCTTATAGCGGTCGCCCTGCCGCAGCAAATAGCGCGAGCGCAGCGACGTGATCAGCTCATTCCCCTCTTCATCCTGACGAGAATCAACATACATTTGTTTGCTTGTGCCCACTACTTCAGGAGCGGCGTATAAAAAGCTGGAGTTGGGCAGGTAAGTGACGATGGTTTGGGTAATGACTTCACGAGCGAAGGTTTCTGGCGTGTTCAAAAAGCCATCATCGGGAAAATGGAGGTTTGTCTCGCCGTTAGCAATTTCCCAACGGCCGTCTTCATACGTGTCATACACAACCGCCTGCCAATAAATATACGGCAGTTCGCGCGGCACATACACATCCATGATAGGCGCGCTGCCCACGCTGCGCGGCCCGCTTAAAACTAACGAGTCTTGATAAGGATCGGTCGTATCTGAGCCGTATGATCGCAAAGCGGAAAACAGGCGCGTCCAATCATCCTGAAACGCATGCCAGGGGCCGCGCGTACCGCTCAACGCATCGTTTACCGTAGAGCTGGCCGCCATCGTCGGCAAACTCCAGGCCACAATAAGAACGACCAGCCCTACCAAAAACCCGGCCCGAACAAAGGTCAGCCATATCCCTTTTTCATAACGCACGGCCGTTGCCTTCCAGTCGCGCTCTTGTTCCGCCAAATGGGTGCGCGCAATAAACAACAACGAGAGCACAATATAGGCGGCCAAATACAGCGGCAGCGGTTTCGGCCCAATGTAGTAATACACTACGCTAAGCAGCACAACGCCTGTGGGAATCACCGCCCGCCACACACGCGGCTTACGAAAGGTAAACCAGGCCGCCGTATATCCCAACAGCCAGTAAATAGCCGCTGTGTGAATGACAAAAATGAGCCGATCGCGGCTTGTTCCCCCATTAAACGCCTTGCCCAACCAGGCTGCCTGGCGGCTAACAATGTCAAACACACGCTCACGCCAAATTAACTCGCCGGGTAAGATTGAACCAATCAGCAAAAAGATGACAAAAAGACCGTAAACCAGAGAAAGGAAGTGCGCGGTATTTGATGAAAAGCGACTCTTGGCCAGCAAGGTTCCAGCCAACAAAGCCAATGTCGCCGCCATTGGCAAGATGTGCAATCCGTCAATCAAATCGGCCGCGATGATTGCCGCTGCCGAAATAATAATCATGCCCCACAAAAGGAGCCAGGTTAACCAACCCTCTTCTAATCTCGGTCGAATTTGCTGCATGGCCGTTACCTCTTTTCTATTTTGCTCGTCAGACGCTCGCCCCAACCTACCCGCTCAAGCTTAGATTATAATGAATTGACACCAAGATGCCACCCAAAAGACCGGATTCTAACTCTTTTCCAAAGCAGGTTGCGTCAAAGTGACGCCATCGTTATGGGGTTGGGGTAAATGTCAAAGTGGGCGGCGGCGGCGGCGTGCGGGTAGGGGTGGCGGTTGGGCCGCGTCGCTTACGCGGCGTTGAAGGCGGGGTGTTGGTATTTGTTGGCGTTGGCGTTGTGGGCGCAAATGGCAGCCACAGCGTTTGACCGATGCTCAATATGTTCTCGCTCAAACAATTCGCTTGTTTAACGTCTTCAACCGTCATACCCACCGCCAAAGCGAGGTTAAAAAGAGCTTCCCCTTCTTTAACGGTGTAGATGACCCAACCGTCGGGCATGGTGCACACGGCCGTTGGCGTCATGGTCGGCGTCAATCTCAATGTGGGAACGGCCGTGTGCGTAGCAGTGGCGGTTTCTGTCGGCGTAGGCGTGGCCGTTTTCTCACGGAATGTCGTATTGGGAACAACAAGCGGCTTGCTATCCACCGGCGATGCCGGAGCAGGCGGCGTGGGCGGCAATGTTGCCCGTTGGGTGGAAACGGCCGTCGTCTCTTGCGCGAGAGTGGCAATGGGAGAAGTCGCCTCCACGGACGACAAACCCCAACTACGCAGAAAGATAAAACCGAGGAACAGGAGAGCAACTGCCATGACCGATACGGCCGTAAACGCCCGCCTCCGCTTTTCCCGCCGCGCGCTGCGCGCCGACCAATCCAATTCAGCGGCAATCGCTTGATTAACCCGCTGAATAAACGTCGCCATATCTTGCGGCCGTTTCGCCTCATCCCGCTGCAAACAATCCGCAACCAACTGATAAGTCGCTTCAGCCAGCCCCCCTCTGGCATCCGGCAGCGGCGTCGCTTGCGGCAAATTCAACTCATCCAAGTTCTCCCAATCCAAAACAGGACGGTGACCGCTCAAAAACTCATAAAGCATAACGCCCAACGAAAAAACATTACTCCGCGGTGTAACCCCTTCCCCTTCCAACTGTTCTGGAGAAGCATAATCCACCGTTTTTGCCGCCTGGCTGCGCACCGAAGCGTCTGGCGCAACCGGAATCTCCAGACCCACCAAAACCGGCTCCCCGTTCTCGCGCACAACAATGTTCTCCGGCCTCAAATCATTGTGAACAATATCGGCGTCATGCACAATAGCCAGCGTTTCGGCAATTTGACGAACAAATATCAATGCCTCAGAAACCGACCACCGCTGACTTTCCTCATTAAAATCGGTTAAATGAGTCTCCAATGAATGGCCGGGAATAAATTCATAAGCTACATAGGGTTGATTAGAAGGCGTTTTATCAACGCGCGTAATAGCCGCCAAGCCAGGATGCTCCAGCAAAGACAGCCTGTGCATGCGCTTCTGAAACCGATTGATGAAATTAGAATCGTCGTCGGCAAACATTTGCAGCACAGTCAACACCGCTAAATTATCTAGCGCAACATTATGGGCCAAATAACGCTGGAAATAACGCCGACTTACACTGGCGTTGTCCCGAATGAATTCACGTTTTACCTTATAATTGTCTAACTGTAAGCCTGGCAGCGGGATAACGCCCATTGGCGTAACAGCATTTCGATTCGACACATTGGCGCCGGCATCCGCCATAGCGTCGGCCAACGCACGGGACATGGATGCAGCGTCGGCGAATCGCTCTTCAGGATCTTCCGCCATCGCCTTTAATACAATTGCCTCCACTCCCGGGGGAATGTCGGGATTAAACTCACGCGGCGGGGTTGGTTTTTCCGTCAATGTCCGCGTGATGATTGTCATCAAGTTATCGCCTTCAAACGGCAGCCGGTTTGTTAACATGCGATAAAGGATGACGCCCATCGCATAAATATCGGCAGCGGCCGTCACCTCCTTGCCGGAGAGGTGTTCGGGAGCCATGTAAGAAGGCGTACCAGGACTCATCCCGCTTAATGTCTGGCGGTCGACGCCCACAATTTTTGCCAGCCCAAAATCAGATAGATACGCATTTTCGCGCGTGTCCAACATGATATTAGCCGGTTTAACATCGCGGTGAATCGTATCGCGTTGATGGGCAAACTGGAGGGCGTTGGCGATCTGACGGAAGAACCAGAACGCTTTGGTTAACGTAAGAGGAGCCTTTTCCAAAGATAGATATTCTTCAAGGGAAAGACCATTGATGTACTGCATGACCATGTAATAAAGGCCATCATCGGTAACCGCAAAATCATAGACTTGGACAATGTTGGGATGGTGCAAAGAAGCCGCCGCCTGCGCTTCCAACCGAAAACGGCCGATAAACCCGGGCACTTGTGTATGGAAGGGGTGCAAAATCTTGACGGCAATGTCGCGGCCAAGATCGGGATGCGTGGATTTATATACCTCAGCCATCGCGCCCCGACCAAGGAGACTTTCCAATTTATATCTTCCAACGCTGCGACCAACATGGAAGGCAAATTTCGTCGCGTCCGAACCTATCATAGAGTATTGAAGCGCTACTTACCGGCGCCAACCTATGCTTGAGTTCAATCCAATATTGGCAACCTTATGCTTAAATAGACAGCTTACTTCTACCATTATAGCAAAGGTTTCGGTTATCTAAAGTTTCGATTATCTAAATATGAAGCGGTTGAAAACAAGAGGACAAGGCAAAGGGGAATGCGTTGAGGGATTGCACGTAAGCGCTAATACCAGTCAATGCGGATCGAAAATGAAGCGATTATGACTATAAAACATAAAACCGCCAGCGACCGGCGACAAACTGGCGGTTTTATGAGCGATATAGAGCTGTTTAGCTCTGATGAATCAAGATTAGACTTTGGGGCCAGGCGAAGCTGATCCACCATTGCCGGGATTAACATGCGACCAGCCGGGCGGTTGTTCGCCAGTCGGCCCTTGGTAAGCAACGCTTTGAGGGCCGTTCGACCAGCCGGGCGGGCCTGGCAGCCAGCCAGGCTGGCCTTGTTCGCCGTTATGTTTGGCAAC
>JANTGY010000199.1 GCA_024762695.1 Anaerolineae bacterium | reverse complement strand
CGGCCGTTGCCGGAACAATCGCTGCATTCGCCACTGGCCCAGCTTGGCAAGCGGCCAAAAAGAGCAGAAGGGCGATGAGTGGCAGAGTTGCGCGTTTACGCGTGTAGATATTCATGCTGACAAGCTGACAGACTGAGATGCTGACCAGCTACCTAAAATCCCCCTCGTTTAGCGGCAATTTCTTTGGCGATTTGGACGAGAACGGCCGTTTCCGCTTCCAACGCATCCACTTCCTGTGTCCACGCCAGAGCCAAATCCTGATTTTGCAGGCTGACCGCGTTAATTTTCACATTTAGCCCCGCCGCCTGCACCGCCGCATGGGCCATAATCGCCCCGGCCGCGCCATCGGTGACGGCGTTGGCATTGCCAATCTCGGCCATCTTGCCGGCCAGTTTAGCCGCGTCACGGCTGAGTCGAGCCACGCGCAGCGGAACTTCGCCCGCGCCAATCGTGGCTTGTTCAATTGCTTTGGCTTTCGCTGTTTCAGCCAAGCTTTTATCGCGCCAAACGGCCATTACCTGTTCAAAGGCGGCTGCGTCTTCGTCAATGGCGGCCGTCAAATCTTGCCGCAGTTGAGATGCTTCGGCCAAAATGGCGCGGGCGTCTCCGTCTACAGCGGTGTATTTTTTGCGGCCAGCCGTTAATCCGGCCACCATTTGGGCCAACGCCGCCGCCAGCGCCCCGGCTAATGCGGCCACAGAGCCGCCGCCGGGCGTAGGCGTCTTGGCCGCTGTTGCATCGACAAATTCGGTTAATGCAATATCTTTATCGGCCTCTTCTTGCAGCTTGTATTCCAGAACCTGATTGTCCTCCATCCCTTCCATTTGCAGGTACCATTTGGCCGTGTCCATGAACGCTTTTTGCGGCGTCAGGCCAACCAGTTCGGCTTTGGCGATGGCTAGGCCGTAACGGGCGGCTTCGCGCCGCACCATTTCCTGCACGCGATAAATAGGGGTTTTCTCGAAGTTTTGCAGGTTCATGCTGACCTGAGCCTGGCCGTCTACCAAAAAGCCTTTGGCCTGGACGTTACGCAGCCCGCCGCCGATGAAACGAACATCGCGGGCGATCTGGTCGGCGATTTCGACGTTGTCGCTGTTGAGGTAAATGTTGTAGGCAATGAGAAACGGCCGTACCCCAATTACCGTCGCTCCCCATGTTTTCGGCTCGGCCGGGCCGTAATCAGGCTGACGGTCGGGATTAGTGGCTACTTCTTGTTTCCACAATTCATACTGCCCTTTGCGGATGGTTGAAAGTTTTTTGCGTGACGGCCGTTTGGCGGCGTCGCCGTACAAATAAATGGCGATGCCCAGCTCATTGCCCACACGTTTGCCTACCCGGTTCGCCAGGGCCACACAGTCGGCAATAGTCGCCCCTTTGACGGGAATGAAGGGGAATACATCGGTGGCGCCAATGCGTGGATGTTCACCTGTATGATGGTCGAGGTTAATATGTTTGGCGGCGAAAGCGATTGCTCGAAATGCGCCCTCTTCAACCGCTTCCAGGTCGCCAACGAAGGTGATGACGGTGCGATTGTGGTCAGGGTCGGCGCTGACGTTGAGAACATGGGTTCCGCGTACGCTGCGAATAGCGTCGGCGATGCCATTGTAGACTTGGGGGTTACGGCCGTCGCTAAAATTCGGCACGCATTCAACAATTTGTTGCATAATTCAAATCATCCTTACATTATAACAATCACAATTCAAACAGATTGATTTTTATCACGAATAGGGGTAATAAGCTAATTAAGACCTTGTGAATAAATCAGCATAAATCTTGCGATAAAAATTGAAACATACCATCAAATCAGGTTACAATAGCTTGGCAGGAAAGTAGTAATGGAATGGTATAGTTTATAAGTCAGAGATTTATGATGTTTATTTGCACTTTGCAGAAAGCTGTCGCTTTGATGTTTACTGAGCTGCCATAAGATAGCTTTTGAGGAGATGTATTGGTATGGATTGGTTACAGATATTTTCAGATTACTTGAGCGCGTTGATTGATAATCCAATTGTGGCTGAAATGGTTTTTGGCGCTGTAGAGGGCGTTATGATTGGCTTGCTGGCCGGCTCCATTATTTACGCCATTATGCAAGCTCCCGACGCTTTGGGGCGCGCTTTGTTCCTGGGCATTATGTTTGGCGTAGGGGTAATTGTGTACGAGACCTTCCGCATTGGTCATGATTTAGGCATTAGCACGATAGATATAATCAATAATATGGAGGCTAATCCGGCCATCGGCCAAATGTTTTGGCGGGCAGGATTGAATACAGTAACTGCTATGTTTATTGGCGGCGTCATAGGCGTTGGCTCTCTCGTGCCCAATCATATGCTGCGCGGCGGTTTTTGGGGGGCGATTTTGGGGGCTATCGTTGGCGCTGGGATTAGCATTGGTTTGTATTATGGCGGCGTTGTGGTCAATCTTTGGCTTTTCCGGGGCGCAGTAGTGTTGGGAATATGGGCGGTTTTGGCGACCTTTGGCAGCAAATAGCTGAAATTATGTAATGGTCAACAATCGTTTGAACCGCTAAGTGTGTGAAGAACGCAAAGATTTTTTCTAAATCTCTCTGTGAAACTTTGTGTTTTCTCTGTGCAACATTTTCTTGACCAGCACAAAACAGTTAGAATTAAGCCTCGTCGTCGAGAATGTCATCATCCCAATCCCACTTTGAGCGTTCCGCCCAACGGGCAGTAATGGTTGTATCATCGTCGTCAAAAACCCCTTCATAACTCAGGTCTAGCACAGCGTCGGCAAAATTATTTCCGCCAAAACCTGATTCTTCCTTGCCGAAATGCTCAATCTGCTGTTTTAGAATATCGCGCTCGATCATTTTATGCGCGATTTCCTCTTGTAACCCCCGTTTGATTTCGGCTAGTAAATCATGTCCCTTTGCTTTGGATCTTTCTACCCTGCGCAGCCAATGGGCGCTTTTGTGTTTTTCCAGTCGGGTTAACTCTTCTTCGATTTCGGTTAACCGACGACGACAGCGGATGAGTTCGGCGTAAAGGGCTTGCGTAAGCTGTTTGTTGGTTTGGGCATACTCTATCCGGTCGGCGCTGTCCGGTTCTTGGGCTAATTCTTGTAGTCGGTCTAAGTCGCCGGCGGCGTAGGCGGCATTGACAGCTTTCATAAGGCCGGTGCGGTAGGCGCGGTCGTCATTGTCCATTGCCAGATCGGGGTGAAAACGGCGGGCAAGCTGCCGATAAAGTTGTTTTAATGTCAGGGCATCGTCTTGGTTGAGGGAGGCCGGGGCCGCTATAGGCGGCGCTTCATGATAACGGTAGTCGCCGCTGGCGGCCTTTTCGGAGTCGAAATCCCAGTCGGTAAAATCACGCCAATCGCCATCGCCGTTAGCCGAGGCGTTGTTTTCATGCAATTGGCGTAATTGCCGACGATATTTGTTGATCTGACTTTTGAGTTTTTCTAACTGCCGGGTCAATGGCTCAAGCGCTTTTCGCAGTTTAAACTCAAAGGCGCTGATGGCTGCCAGGCGGTCGGCAAGGTGGGCTTCGGCTTCGATGAGCTGCGGGCGAATCTCGTCGAGTAAGGCTTCCAGTTTGTTTATTTTTTCGCGCCAATTGCCATTGGCTTCGATGAGGGTTTTGTCAATTACGGTCAATTCTGCTTAATTCCTTTTGTTGCGGATGGTTTGTGGAATTGTAGCATAGTTTGGCAAAGGAACGGCCGTCGCCCTTTTTCATTCATCTAGGAAACCACTGCCTTCGGCAGTGGTCCGAAAAAAAGGTTCTACCGTTGCAGTCGGTATGTGGCGGGTAGAATCATGTGTACCACTCTAGGAGGTGCGACCAACTAAAGAGAGGTACACATGAGTAAACGATTTAGAAAACTAGCTCATTCTTTGTATGAGTGCAAATATCATGTTGTTTTTTGCCCAAAATATCGGTTTCGCATTCTCAAAGATGAGCTAGCGAGTTATGTTGAGCAAGAAATATATCGGTTATGCTCGCAAAAAGATGGCGTTGAGGTCATCGAATTGAATGTGCAACCAGATCATGTCCATTTGGTGTTGTGGATACCGCCCAAGTACGCTGTATCCAACATCATGGGGTTTTTGAAAGGTAAGATAGCCATCAGTGTCTTTAGACGATTCCCACATGTGGGGAGCAAGTATTGGGGGCGACACTTCTGGTCGCGGGGATACTGCGTAAGCACAGTGGGGGTTAATGAAGAGCAAATTTGTCAGTATGTAAAGTGGCAAGAGAAGCAGGAAAAGCAACTCGAAGCCATACAGGGTAAGTTGTTCGATTAAGTAGCAGTGAGGTCGCACCTTCTAGGTGCAAAGCTACAAGCCACCACCTTTGGTGGTGGTATTTGACTTGATGGTGGGCAATTTCCCGTGTTGTCTCCTGTGAAAATGGGACACGGATTAACACGGATGAACACAGATAAGAGATGTGTCCCGTTTTCGTTCATTTGATGACGCCGCGCAGCGGCGTGGTGCCTCCTGTGTAAATGTAGGATAAGTTGTTAACTTGTCCGGGCAAGATAACATCTTGCCCTACAGCAGCAGTCATTTTCATTTATTTGATGGTGGGCAATTGTCCGTGTTGCCTCCTCTGTGAAGCTCTGTGTAACTTTTCGACCTGTACAGGTACGATTGTAGAAGAGTGATAGTTCTCGCTTATGGCAAAACGGCCGTTTTTCTTTCATCATACGCTAGGTTTTCGTCGCAACCCGTTTGGCGCGTTGGAGGCTGATGAATGGATCGCGGTGGCGATCTTGCCTGACACGATAAGTAAGCTCTTCTCCACTCATTTTACCCATTTACAGCTCTTGGGGTCAATGGGCGCCGGTAAAACAACCAGTTTGCGCAAGTTGGCCGACCAGTTTGCCAATGCCGGGGGACCTGCCAATCAGCGTGTGGCCTACGAATACCTGGCGCAAGGCGAGCGGGTTATGAAAACAGATACGGCCGTCTTGGATATACTTCTCCTGGATGAAGCGCAACGATTAAACCGCCGCTCCCGGCGACGGCTGCTTGCATCTGCCGCCCAGTTTAATGGCGGCGGCTTGCGCCTCATCTTAAGCAGCCATAAAGATTTGACGCCTTATTTTGTGCGGCGCGGCCTGCCGTTGGTCACGATTGATTTGGATGAAACGCTGACGCTGGCCCATTATGAACGGCTGTTGGCGCGTCGTTTGGCTTACTTTGCGCTGCCAGGCGCCGCGCACACAACCTTATCGCCGGATGCGATCAGTTGGTTGTACGAAACGTTTTATCCCAACATGCGCGATGCGGAATATTTTTTGTATGAGGTGTGGCAAAGAGAAACGGCCGTTAGAGAGGTAACGGCCGTTCATTTGCAAGAGTTGTTTACAGAAAATAGATAAACTTACCAGCCGTCGTTGGCCGGGGCTGCCTCTCGCTGCGGCAAAAGCAAAAACTGCTCCTCATACTTCACGTCGCGCCCCCAGGGAACGTCAATTTGAACCGCAATAGCCCAAACAACACTGACGTAATAGCCGTCATAACTCCAGGGTTCATCCGGTAAGCGGAAGCTAAAATCAAACGTCCGGGGCACAAGTCCCTGCAAATCGCCCTGATACAAATCTAACTCTTCAATCTTCTGCCGAAACTGCGTGCCGCGCCCTTCCGTATGCCATTCCAGGCGAACATATAGATGTTTACAGTTGACAGCGCTGTCGGGCAGAATCGTTACCGTACCTTCAATCGCTTCCTCTGGCCGAAAACGCAGCGCGCCAAACTTCTCTTCGCCATTTCTGATGTTGATTTCAATTTCTGCCTTCGCCATTTTTTATTTCCTCATCATGACCGGTACAACTTCCAGTTCAAATTGCTCAACGAAATCTGGCAGCCGGGGAACATTCATCACAAACCGCACAAACCATTCCAATTTATTGCGGCGTACCTTTAGCGTGTGCATCCCATCGGGCGGAATTTGCAAATTGTAGCTTTGTTGGATGAGATGACCGGCCTGAAATTGACCGCCCGGCTCTTCAAATTCAGCAATGATATGATTGTGCGTCACCGTTTTTGTGTCGGTTCCTTGCTGATATGTTGCCGTTTCGCGGAAGACCAATTCCAGGCGGATACCGTCAATTTGAACGCCGCTTTTGAAGCTGTGGAAATAGCTGACGGTGAATGGCTGGCCTACCCGCAGCATTTGTTCCGAGATGGTGATTTCCGGTTTACCAACGCGGAATCGGGTGTAATAAGAAAGGCCGCCCCAGATGGTTAAAGCGATTCCAATGAGCACAAAGATGGAGCCTATGATGACAAAGGTTCTATCTTCTGTGCCCAGGCCAACGAAGACAAATATGGCCGAAAATGCAGTCCAGGCCAGGCCAAATAGCAGTAAACAGCCTGTTTGGTTGCTTGAGATCGTGCGCGTTTTTTCCATGCGATCCTCCGTCTTAGTCGGTTTTGTTCGCGTCCCCTTGCAGAGCGGTTAAAAAGGTAACGACATCGCGGCCTAAACCATCGCGCATTGTCCCGCCTTCCTGAACAACGACAGTAGGTAGGTTGATTTTAGCGAGGGTTTGGCCGATGGTCGTCAATGTATGAGCTGGAATTTGGAACTTGTTGGCGGGATCGTCTTGAATGAAGTTGACGCCGAGGGAAATGAGAAGGAGGTCGGGGACATAGAGTCGAATGCGATCCAGCGCGTTGTCTAATGCTGCCAAATAATCATCGGTATCGGCGCGACGGGGCAAGGGATAGTTGAAGTTGTACCCTTTGCCGCCGCCAACGCCGTATTCGTCGGCGTAGCCCCAGAAGTAGGGATATTCGTATAGCGGATCGGCGTGAATGGAGCAGAAGAGGACGTTGGAACGGCCGTAAAAAATGGCCTGCGTCCCATTGCCATGAAAATAATCCAGGTCTAAAATGGCGACCCGTTTGCCTTGCTGCACTAACCATTGAGCGGCAACGGCCGTATTGTTCAAATAACAAGCGCCGCCAAAAAAGTTGGGGCCGGCGTGATGGCCGGGCGGGCGGCACAGCGCATAAGCTATTTGCTCGCCCTGGGCGTTGATGAGCGCCGCCGCGCTGACAGCGACTTGCGCATTCCAGTAGGCGACATCCCAGGTATGTTCCAGAATGGGCGAAGCGCCGTCGTAAGCATAATAGCCAAGCTGCCCCCAAACCGAGCGCGGTCGGTGCGGGCCGATTTGATTCTTGAGAAAGGTGTAAGGCAAAGCTAACTGGCTTGATTCTTCATTCGCCATCCGTTCGTGGGCGTTCTGCAGCAGATTCAGAAAACCATACTCATGTATTTCGCCGATGGGGTCAATGCTGAAATCGGCCGGTTCGGTGATGGGGCCAAGATTCGCTGTTTTAACCGCTTCATGAATCATGCTGCCCCGTTCGGCTGGATCATGAAAGCGTTGGGCGGGCAAGGGTGTATTTGGTTCGCTTAATTGGGCTGGATCGTGGCGGATATGGCCTGGAAAATAGAATGTGTGCATAGCGTACACTCTTTAAGGCGGGAACTACCAATTAATTATTCTGGCACTATTAAACACCGAAATGGGGCAAATGCAAGCGGAGCTGAGTAGGAAAACTACGCGGCGTCAGACTTAGGGAAGCCAGGCTGGTTGGAAACCGGCCGTCGCAATTTCTCTTATGTGACCGGTATCTATTTCTAGCAGCCAGATTCCCGGCTGGGCGGCTGGGTTGGCGGTGTCGTAGTGTTGGTAGAGGATGAAACGGCCGTCTCCCGACCACTGCGGCAGTCCATGATGAATCAGCGGCTCATCTGTCAACGCTTTGGCCTCGCTGCCATCGGG
>JANTGY010000198.1 GCA_024762695.1 Anaerolineae bacterium | reverse complement strand
TGAGTTTACCACCGCCTCCCACAAAGGCCAGAGGGAAGGCAAAATGCGGATTTCGACGTCATGTTTGGCCAATTCCAGGAGCGGATTTTCAATGGTGTGCACGGCATTTGGCGTGACCGATTGGCGGGAGATGTAGTAGCCGGCTCCTTCATCCCAAACGGTAAATGTGTCGGCAGGGAGGGTGTAGATGTGGATACGGCCATTCACTGCCCGCTCCACCCATCCCGACTCAATCGCCACCACATGCCTGCTGTCGCCCAATAACCTCGCTACATCGTCCGGTTTGCTTTCCGGCAGCGCGTAATATGTGACTCTGGGGCAGTTGCGGGGGAGTAGGTAGTTTGGTAATAAGCGTTCTGTGATGGCGAAAACGGCCGTGCCTTCCAACCTCCAATTGGGATTTGTAACCGGACGCGGCTCAAAACGGGCGATATTCGGATCGTCGCTGATATGGAAAAGGGGATTAGTCGTGTCAGGCATTTAAATGATCATGTGGCGCCCCCCAACGCGCCAACAGCCGGTGCGTGGGTTTTTCGATGAGTTCGTAAAATAAAGCGGCGATAGGAGTAGCGATAAGGTAAATAAGAACAGCCTGAAGAATGCGATTTTCAATACCGCCATATTTGCCAAGCGCCAGCCAGTACAGCCATTGAATCGGCTCTGTCAATTGGATGAGGTACAACGCATATGAAACGGCTCCCAGATAAACCATCCAGCGTAAGCCCAAAAACCGGGTAACCGGATTGCGATTGTTTTCGTCGAGCGCGGTCGCCAATACCAATACACTGCCCGCCAAAGCGATCAGAAAGCCCAATCCCCGATTTTCCGGCGTTCCCAGCGGCAAATCTCTAACTGCCAGCAACAAGGTTGCTGCATAAGCCAAGATGATACTGCCCCAAATTAGCTTTGGTGCGTGGCGGCGTAGATTGGCATCTTGTCTCCGGGCCAGAAAAAGGTAGGCGAAAAACATGCCTACAAAAAAGTCAGGGGCGTGTCCAAAAAAAGTGTAGTGCATCAACCAATCCCGTTCCGCGCCCAAAATGCTGTTGGGGACGGGCGTGAGAAAGCTAAACCCGATGCCAATCCCCAGCATCAGAACACTGGCAGCCACGCAAACCGCCAGCGTTTGCCAGATTGATTTTCCATAAAACAGCTTAAGCAGCGCTGGCGCGACGATGTAAAAAATCAACTCAATCGTTAATGTCCAACCAACCAGCGTGCCTAAAAAGAACCAATCGGGAAAGAGCGCTTGTGTGAGGGTATAAATACTCAACCAGCCTTGCCACGAGTCGGGAATCATGTTCAACGGCCGTCCAAAAGCAGCCACAAACAAGGTAACAACGGCCAGATAAAGCGGGAAAATCCGAATAAATCGTTTATACAAATAATGTCGGTACGTTATCTTTTTTTGTCCAAAATCATCCAAATAGCGCAGCGTGATGAGGAAACCAGACAAGGCGAAGAAAATGGGTACGCCTACATAGCCTACTTTGAAGGGCGCGCCGATCAAAAGAGGGAGTTCGTCTACATATTGGAAGAACCAATGGTAGAAAAAAACCAAACCGGCCGCAATGGTGCGTAAGCCGGTTAATGCGGGGATTTTTGCTTTTGCTGTCATTTGTCGTTCTTCATCAGGTTTTTTTGCAGGATTGTACCACAATGATTTTCGGCTCTTTGGGAATTCGTGGGGGCATCATGGCGTGATGCGTAATCCGTGATGCGTAATCTGTGAGGCGTAACCAGAGGTCCGTCACGCATCACGGATTACAGTAAACCCCACGAGACCCGAAAGATCCTGATTTTCTTGCCTAACAGGCGGGGAAACGGCCGTTTCCTTCCCCACTTCAAGACAAAAGAAAAACGCCCGACTCGCGTCGGGCGTTTGTAATACGATTTGTCAAATCGTTAAACGTTAGAACAGCCCAATAACCTTACCCGTTTCCATATCCAGATCAACATCATAGAAGACCGGACGAGTCGGCAAACCAGGCATCGTGCTCATTGCGCCAACCAGCGGATAGAGGAAACCCGCGCCAACGCTGGCCCGAATCTCCCGAATCGGCACAATGAAGCCGGTGGGCGCGCCTTTCAGCGACGCATCATGGCTCAAGCTCAAGTGTGTTTTGGCCATGCACATCGGCAGTTTGTCAAAGCCCAGCCGTTCGTAGTCGGCAATCTGCTCTTCCGCTTTCTCCGAATACTCCACGCCGTCCGCGCCGTAAATCTCTTTGGCGATAGTCTCGATTTTCTCTTTAATCGTCGCATCCAGCGGATAGAGGAACTTGAAGTCGCTGGGTTTTTCGCAGGCAGCCATGACCGCTTTGCCCAACTCAATCGAACCCTTGCCGCCTTCCGTCCAATGGTTGCTCATCACCGCATCTTCTGCGCCGGCCTCAATGGCGATTTTACGCAGCAGTTCTACCTCGGCGTCTGTGTCATCCGTGAACCGATTGATGGCTACAACGACCGGAACGCCAAAGCGCAGTGCGTTTTTGATGTGAACGACCATATTAACCGCGCCTTTCTCCAACAGTTCCAGGTTTTCTTCAGTGTAAGCCGGATCGAGCGGCTGCCCTGCTTTTACAGTTGGGCCGCCGCCGTGCATCTTGAGAGCGCGAATGGTAGCTACCAGAACAACCGCATCAGGAATCAGGCCGCTGTAACGGCATTTGATGTCGAAGAATTTTTCCATACCGATGTCGGCGCCAAAACCAGATTCGGTCAGGACATAGCCATCGGGGCCAACCAGCTTGAGGGCAATCTGGTCAGCGATGATAGAGCTGTTGCCATGGGCGATATTGGCAAACGGCCCAGCATGAACGAAAGCGGGCGTGCCTTCCAATGTTTGCATCAGGTTAGGCATGATGGCGTCTTTCATCAAAACAGTCAACGCGCCGCCTACGCCCAGGTCATCGGCGGTCACAGCATCGCCGGCTTTACTTTGAGCAACAACCATGTTGCCCAGTCGTTCACGCATGTCGGCCAGACTGGTGGTGAGAGCCAAAATCGCCATAATTTCGCTGGCAACGGTGATGTCGAAGCCCGTTTCACGAGTAATTCCCATTTCTTTGGGGCCTTGTCCAACAGTAATGCCGCGCAGGTAGCGGTCGTTAATATCTACGACACGACGCCAGGTGATGGTGTCGGTGTCAATGTCCAAACGAACGAATTTGCTAATCTCTTCTTCGGTCAGATCGTTGGGGTCGGTTTTGTCAATGCCCAATTTCTGGAGGCGTTTGAACATAACGGGGGAGAATTTGCGGCTGCCGTCTTTGGCGGTGGGGCATAAGCGGCGGAATAGAGCGGCGTCGCTCTGGCGCGTTTCGTGGAAGATACGGGTGTCCAGGGCAGCGGCCAGCAGGTTGTTGGCCGCGGAAATGGCATGAATGTCGCCCGTCAAATGGAGGTTGAAATCTTCCATGGGGATGATTTGGGAGTAGCCGCCGCCGGCTGCGCCGCCTTTGATGCCGAAGGTTGGCCCTTGCGATGGTTGCCGGATGGCGGTGATGACTTTTTGGCCCAGATGGGCGCCCAGCGCCTGGCTAAGGCCGACGGTGGTGGTGGTTTTGCCCTCGCCGAGCGGCGTGGGGGTAATGGCGGTCACGTCAATGTATTTGCCGTTAGGCCGGTCAGCCAGACGCTCGCGTACGGCAAGCGTAACTTTGGCTTTGTGTTGACCGTAGAGTACCAGCTCTTCGGGCAGCAGGCCGAGTTCTTCGGCAATTTGGGTAATAGGCTTTAGTGTGGCTTCCTGGGCAATTTCGATGTCGCTGGGGACAGGAAGGCGCAATTTTAGCGGGGTGGGGGTAAACATTTGTTTATACTCCTTGTGATAAAAAGTTATTAGGGTTCTGGCGACTTCTGAAAAATGATATTCCCTCAATTATTTTGGAGAAGTCGCTTGATACGATTTTGTCATGTGGCTTCCACACGGTTGTAATACAGTTTGCACATTTCAACAACTTAATCATACTGAAGTCCTACGCTAAACCCAATAACAAATGTCATCCTACGGCTATGATGGTTGTCATGGTTTGGGGTATGGATACGGCCGTTTCTATCCCCCACATGGTACGAATCTGCCCCTAATCTCCTGTTGTCAGGGCGACTTGAACTAGGTTACACTGTGATTATCTTTTTTTATCTTTGAATGGTTATTGGTCCATGATGTCCAACAAACAAAAACCTATCCAATCTCAAAGGAAACGTCTCCACCACGCCAAATGGGTGGTGTTTGGCGGAACGTCGGCATTGGTTCTCTTGGTTATCGCTTTTAACTACTTTTTCTTTGATATGCCGCTGAATAAAGGGATAGTGAATGGGCTGGTTGGGGTGGGCATTACGTATACAATGGTGACTCTGGCTTTTAATTATATGGGTCGCCTGCGGCTTCAGTTAGCGGCGGCGCTGGAAAACCAGAAAGCGGCTGAAGAGGAGTTGATTCTACAGGCATCGGCCCTGGAGGCGGCGGCCAATGCGATTGTGATTACGGATAAGGACGGCCGTATTACCTGGATGAACCCCGCTTTTGCCGATCTGACCGGGTATACGCCGGCAGAAATGCTCAACCAGAACTTGCGCATTCTCAAATCCGGCCAACACACAGCGGCCGACTACCAACAAATGTGGGACACGATTATGGCTGGGGATGTGTGGCAAGGCGAAATCATCAACCGGCACAAAGACGGCCGTCTTTATTCTGAAGAACAAACTATTACGCCTGTGCTTGACGCTGAGGGCCAGATCAGTCACTTCATTGCTATCAAACAAGATATAACGCGGCGCAAGCAAGCGGAGCAAACGCTGCGGCAATACGCAGAGCGCTTGCAAGCCTTGCGCGCCATCGAGCAGGCCATTTTGGCCGCAGAATCGCCGCAAGAAATCGCCCAGGCGGCGTTGGAGCGCGTTCGCCAATTGGTGCCTTGTTATCGAGCCAGCGTGGCCTTGTTTGATTTTGAAACCAACCAGGGACAAATCCTGGCCGTACAAACGACCGTGTCTACGCAGATCGCTGCCGGGGAGATGCTGCCGCTCGAATCCTTTAATCTGAATGAGCAGGTAAGGATGGGCCAGGTTCATCAGGTAGATGATTTTCAAGAAAGCGCATCCGGTTCGAGCATCGTGCAAAATTTGCGACCGGAAGGGTTGTCCTCTTATGTCAATGTCCCTTTGATGATTCAAGGGGAGATTATTGGGATGTTAAATCTGGGCGCGGATAAACCGGCGGCTTTTACGGCGGCGGATATTGAGATTGTTCAAGATGTTGCCGCTTCGTTGGCGGTGACCATTCAACACGCTCGTTTATATGAAGCGGAACAGGCAGCGCGTATTCAATTGGAAGCGCAAACCGCCGAACTGCGCGAGCGGGAGCGGTATTTGGCTTTGTTGAATGATATTACCCGCGCCGCTCTGGAAACGACCGATTTCCAGGCCACTGTGCAAATTTTCGCCGACCGATTAGGCGATTTGATTAGGGCCGATGGCTGCTACATCACACTGTGGGATGATGTGGCGCGGAAACCAATTCCCAGCGCCGCTTATGGCCCGCTGCGCCACAACTACCGTCAACATAGCAGCCAGGCGGATGAAGTGACCATGACCGAGTCGGTTCTAAATGTTGGGCATTTGCTTGTGGTTGAGGATGTGTTCGACACGCCCTATCTCAGCCCCCATATCGCCGCCAAGTATCCCACGCGCTCCATGTTGGCTTTGCCGTTGATTGTGGGCGCTCAGAAACTGGGCGCCGCACTGATTGCCTTTGACGAAACCCATCACTTTACGCCGGAAGAGATCGCCCGCTGTGAACAAGGGGCGGGGCAAATCGCTTTGGCGTTAGCCAAAGCCAGTTTATTAAAAACAGAGCAAGAGCAGCGCGCGTTGGCGGAAGCGCTGCGGGAGGCGGGCAGCGCGCTTAGCGCTAGTTTAGATTTGGATGTGGTGCTCGATCTGGTACTTGATCAGATTGGTCGGGTTGTTCCTTATGACACGGCTTGTTTGATGATGGTGGAAGACGGCAGCGCTTTCTTCTCTCGTATACGCGGCTATGAGCGATTTAACATTCACTCCCTCCATGTTATGCAAGAATTGACCTTTGAAATTGCCGGCACATCCAATTTGCGCCAGGTGTTTGAAACGCAACAACCGTTAATCATTCCTGACGTTACGGCCGAGCCTGATTGGATCAAAACTATCACCTCGGCGCATATTCGGGCCTGGATTGGGGCGCCCATTGTTGTTGAGAATGAAGTTGTCGCCATATTTTCATTAGATAATCGGACGCCTAATTTTTATCAGCCAGAACACGCTCAAATTCTTAAAACTTTTGCCGCTCAAGTGGCGCTGGCGTTTCATAACGCGCAATTGTTTGAAGAGGCGCGCCGTCGGGCGCGTGAGCTGGATTTGCTTAACCGCATTATTGGCGGAACGGCCGTTGCCCGCAACCATACCGAATTGTTACAGATAGGCTGCACCGAATTGGCCCGTTTCTTCGGGGTTGACCAAGTCGTCGCCGTGCTGCTTAACGACGCAGAAACAGACGCTGCAATCATCTCTGAAGCCTTAGCTCCCGATCTGTCGTCTCTTTTAGAAATGGTCATTCCCATTGCCGATAATCCGATTTTGCAGCAATTTTTTGAGACTGGCGAGCCGCTCATTATCCCCCAAACGGGCGATCTGCCTTTACCGCTGTCAATGGCGGCGATATTGACACAACGCGGTATTGAATCGGTGTTAATGGTTCCTGTGCCTGTGCGCGAGCGCATTATGGGCGCCATAGGCATCCATGCGCGCCAGCCGCGAGCGTTTACGGCCACGGAAATCAGGTTGGCGGAGACGGTTGGCGAGGAATTGGGCCGGGCGATGGAAGTGATGCGTCTCAATGAACAACTGCGCGCCCACGCCGCCGAATTGGAAGATCGAGTGGCCGAACGAACCTATGAATTAGCTAATGCCAACATGCGATTGCAGGAATTGGATCGTTTGAAATCCAAGTTTGTGTCGGATGTTTCGCATGAATTACGCACGCCGATGACGAATTTGGGAATGTACCTGGATTTGTTGGAGTACGGCCGTGCTGACAAGAAAGAGCGTTATGTCAAGATTTTGCAGCAGGAGACGGCTCGTTTAAGTCAATTGGTGCAAGATATTTTAGATTTGTCCCGTCTTGAGGAGAGTCGAAATCGGGACATGGTTTTTGAACCGGTCAATTTGAACCAGATTGTGGAACCGGTTTTGACGGCTCAGTTGCCCAACGCCCAGGCGGCAGGATTGGCGCTCATATCGGAATTAGAGCCAGCATTGCCGATGATCTTGGGTGCGCCGCGCCAATTGACGCAGGTCGCGACCAATTTGTTGGCCAATGCCATCAATTACACGCCTGAAGGCAGCATTACGGTTTCGACGTACCAGAAAGATGACGAGATCTGTTTGAAACTACAAGACACCGGGATGGGCATTGACTCTGCGGATATGCCCCATTTATTTGACCGATTTTATCGCGGTGAGCGTGTGGCGCAGTTGGGTGTGCCAGGTACAGGTTTGGGGTTGGGGATTGTGAAAGAAATTATAGATTTGCACGGCGGGCGGGTAGAGGCAACGAGCGAAGTGGGGCAAGGATCAACGTTTTACATTTGGTTGCGAGCTATTGCAGAGAGCGTTTAACGGCCGTTTCTCATCCCCATCTCACATTTCTCCAAAAACCTTTTGAATTCACGCCCAATTCCCTTACAATGGGGCCAGGTACACCCCATCTTTTCCTATTGAACGAGGCTCCCGCATGACCGATGTA
>JANTGY010000197.1 GCA_024762695.1 Anaerolineae bacterium | reverse complement strand
GCAGTGGAGAAGTTAGGGGAGGGAAGCGGGCGTTACCAAATTGGCGACCGGGTGGGCGTAGCCTGGCTTAATTGGGCCTGCGGCCAATGTGATTATTGTCGGCGCGGCCTGGAAAACCTCTGTCCACAGTCTCGTTACACCGGCTTGCACGCCGATGGCGGCTATGCCGAATATGCTATCGTAGACGAACGTTTCGCCTATCCTTTACCCGATTTTTTTAGCGACGCTGAAGCCGCGCCGTTGTTATGCGCCGGCGTCATTGGCTATCGTTCGCTGCGTTTAAGCGGCATTCAGCCGGGGCAAAAGCTGGGCTTGTATGGCTTTGGAGCCAGCGCTCACCTTGTTATTCAAGTTGCGCGTTATTGGGATTGCCAGGTGTACGTTTTCACCCGGAGCGCCGCGCATCGGCGCCATGCGCGGGAGTTGGGCGCGGTCTGGACAGGGCAGGCGCAAGATACGCCGCCCGTCGCTCTGGACGCCAGTATCACCTTCGCCCCAGTCGGCTGGCTGATTCCATTGGCGTTGGGCCATCTCCGACCGGGCGGCACAATCGCTATCAATTCCATCCACATGAGTCCTATCCCCGAACTGCCGTACAACTTGTTGTGGGGGGAGCGCGTATTGCGTAGCGTAGCTAATGTGACCCGGCAAGATGCGGAAGAATTCTTGCCATTGGCCGCCCAAATTCCAGTCAAAACAGATGTGGAACTGTACCCATTGGCCGAGGCAAACGTCGTTTTGCAGCGGTTGAAGGCCAGCGAAGTAAAAGGCGCGGCAGCGTTGTTTGTAAGCTAGAGTCTGCGTCACTGGAGATTGCGAGACTAAAATGACTCGAAACGATTCTTGGCGAACGATTCAAGAGAATTTGAAGATGCAGGCAGCCATTTTGGGTGGCTTTGTGGCATTTCTTTGGTTATTGGAAGCGGTGGACTGGCTGATCTTTCGGGGGCAACTTGATAATTGGGGGGTGTGGCCGCGCACGGCCGTTGGCCTGTGGGGAATTTTGTTTGCGCCGCTGCTACATGTGGGATTTGGTCATTTGGCGGCCAACACGGTTCCGTTTTTGGCGCTGGGCTGGTTTGTGATGGTGCGGCGGATGAGCGACTTTTTTATGGTGACGGTGGTGACGGCCGTTGTCAGCGGGCTGGGCATCTGGCTTATTGCGCCGTCGGGCACCGTCCATCTGGGAGCCAGCGGCTTGATTTTTGGCTATTTTGGCTTTTTGCTGCTGCGCGGCTATTTTGAGCGCAGTTTTTCATCCATTTTGTGGTCAATTTTGGTTTTGTTTTTATATGGCGGCATGATTTGGGGCGTTTTGCCGCAGCGATACGGCATTTCTTGGCAGTCACATCTGTTTGGCTTCATCGGCGGTGGGCTGGCGGCGTATTGGTTGACGCAGCGCAGGGTAAATGGTAACTTGTAATTTTTATGCGGCGCCGTCCAGTAGATGTTGGTAGGTTTGACGTTGGCGGATGATGTGGAATTGGTCGCTATTTACCAGAACTTCAGCGGGGCGGAGACGGCCGTTATAGTTGGAGGCCATTGCAAACCCATAAGCCCCAGCCTGCAAAATCGCTAACAAATCGCCTGGCTCTGTGGGGGGGAACGGCCGTTCCTTAGCCAATGTGTCGCTCGTTTCACAAATAGGTCCCACAATATCCACGACGGATGACGGATGACGAACGACGGATGCCTTATTGACCGGCCAAATCGGGTGATGGGCTTGATAAAGGGACGGCCGTAATAGATCGTTCATTCCCGTATCGGCAATAATGAACTGTTTGCCACCTTGTTCTTTCGTGTAGACAACTCGTGTAATCAACGCTCCTACCGGCCCCACAATCGAACGTCCCGGCTCCAAAACAAGATTGTAGCCCGCTTTGGCGATAGGTTCTGACACGGCCGTCACCCAATCTCCAATACTTGGCGTTGACTGTTGAATGTTTTTTGTCAATTGCGGCTCGTTGTAATCAATCCCCAAACCGCCGCCCATATCCAAATAGTCCAGCGCGATGCCCATCCCCGCTAACTCATCGGCCATACCGATTAAGAATTGGGCCGTTTCCGCATAAGGCGATAACTTCGTGATTTGCGAGCCGATGTGCGCCGCAATGCCGACCGGCTCCAGCCAGGGATGGTTTGCGGCTTGCTGCATCATCGCCATTGCCCGTTCGGGATTGACGCCAAACTTGTGCCCGTGTAGGCCGGTGCTGATGTAGGGATGGGTTTGGGCGTCAATATTGGGGTTGACGCGCACGCCAATGCGGGCAATTTGCCGCCGCGATTCGGCAATCGCGGCGATAGTTCCCAACTCCATCTCTGATTCTACATGTAGCGCCCGAATCCTCGCATCCAACGCCATTTCAATCTCAGCCTGTGTTTTGCCCACGCCAGAATAGATGATTTTGTCTGGTAAAATGCCCGCGTGCAGCGCTAAAAATAGTTCGCCGCCGCTGGTAACATCGCCGCCTAATCCTGCTTCGGCTAATAGGCGCAGCAGCATCGGATTGCCATTGGCTTTTGTGGCATAGCATACAAGCGTGTTGGGAGGAACGGCCGTCACAAAAGCCGCCGCTCGTTCCAACAAAGCCGCCTGGCTGTACACATAAACCGGCGTGCCTACCGTTTCGGCAATCGCCGCCAACGGCGCGTCTTCGCAATGTAATTGATTATCGTGATATTGAAATGCGTTTTGTCCCCAATTCATAACTCGCCAACTGTCTCTATCTCTGTCTCAGTCTCTGTCTGCTGCACGGCCGTCTCCATCATCCCAATGGTACGGGCCACATTTTCAATTGCCACCCGCTGCTTGCGGTATAAATCCGATTCGCTCATCGCCAGCCGTCGCGCCACATCGCGCACTCGTTTGCCTTGCACAAATTTCATCTCCAAAATGTTGTATAAAACCCACTCGGCGCGGGTTAGATTGCGTTCTCCCTCCGGTTTTTGCACCTCAATCGCGTCTTCCAAAATGGAACGCAAGGCATTGGTGGGGCTGTCATGCTTGTCCATCGCATCCTGCACTACTTGTAAGCGCATGAGCGGGCTTTCGGTGAGTTTGGGGCCGCCCCAATAATGACTGAGGGCGTCGCGCACCAACCTGGTAAAGCCGGGGTCGTTGACCAATGTTTCGGTTTGAGATTCGGGTTCCGGAGCGGTTAAGACGGGCAGCCCGCCAAAACGGGCTGCGCCGCGTCGTTCTTGCAGCGCGGTGATTTGGGGCAGCAGTCCTTCCACGGCGGCGAAGACTTGCTGCTGTAAAACACGGTCTTCGAGGGCTGACGAGGTTTGCGTGAGCAGGCGTTCCAGTAAGGCATTTTCCGCTTCGTCGAGGTCGGGAACGGCCGTGCGCGCGCGGATGCCAAATATGCCCAGAATGGTATCGCCTTGCCGGTTGTATAACGGGCGTATCCAGTAATTTTCCCACAAAATAAACTCAGCGGCCGTTTGCAAATCGAGCGCTGCGTTTTCACCATTGGTTTGCTGGGCCAACTCTTGCCAGTCGGTATCCTGCAAAATCGTTTCCGGATCAGTCAGCGGGCCAATAACTGCCTCCAACTTTGGCCCGTCGGCGGTGATGGCGGCCACAAAAGCGGTGGGCACGCGCAGCGCTTCGCAGGCGGCAGCCAAAACGCTCTCCAGAAATTGGCGTAAGTCGCTGGTGGTTACCAACCGTTCGCTAAGGCGTTGAATCCGGTAAACATCGGGGTCGTCGTTGAGTTGGAAGAGGCGTTCTAACGGCCGTTTATACGCATGAATCAGCCATTCCACCAGCATCACCGTCACCACCAACGTAAACCCCAGCGCCGTTTCCGTCGGCAGCCCTAAAATGGGGCTGCTTCGGCTGACCAGCACATAAACCAACAGCACAATCGTTCCCGCCAATGGCACGCGGGCCATAAACTTAAATAAACGAACCCGAACCACACGATCAGGCGACATGGCGCCAAAATAACCCAAGTGCGAAGTCATCACGCCGAATAATGCGCCCACCACCAGATTGCCCAAAATGACCACCGGCCAAAAAATAGCCGGGGCCTGTTCGCTGGGGCTGCCGCTGATAACCAGATAAGGGAAGACGGCCAATGGCGCCGCCCAAAATGTCAGCAGCGTTGTCGTAATACGCCGTCGCGTTGTGCGCGTCACCGTGCGCTGTCGAGCGTGCCACACATGATAAATGCTGGTTGCCATTCCAGTCCAAAAGAACAATGCAAACAAAGGGAAGAGCGGCCCGGCGGTCAAATGGGGCGCGCGAGGCAGCGGAACAAAATCCGTCACAATCAAATCCGTCCACAAGGCCAGCCCGAGGAACACGAAACCGATCAGATAGCCGGCGGCCATAAAGTAACGCCGCCGCGACGAGGGGGCGCCGGTGATGGTAAGCATCGCGTCAGCCAATTGGTATTGTGCCGCAGGAACCAGGGTAATACCAATCCAGCCAATCCGCAGCCAGGTTTCGGCCGAATCGGAAATAATCGTGCGGCTGACTAAAAGTTCGGTTAAGTAAACGATGACAACGAATGTGATGAGCGCCGAAAAAGCGCGGATAACCGGCGCCCGCAAACTGCGGCCTAAATGGAAGAGGACGACGGCCGATCCAAAAATAACAATGATCGCCTGCAAAACGTCATTAACGAGGGCTAAAAGATCAGTCATAGCGGTCAGGCAGGAGAGGGCGCGGGGGGTAAATCCAGCGATGGCGGCGTCCATTCCGTTGAATCGTTGGGTTCATTTTTGTTTTGGCGCGGAGCTTCCGGCAAACCGTCCGACGGTAGAGCGCGTCCTTCCAGCAAGGCGATGAATCCTTCCGCTTCCAATGTCTCTACTTCGAGTAAGGTTTGGGCGATTAAATCGAGCGCGGCCCGATTTTCAGTCAAGATTTGCCGCGCCTTTTCGTAGCCGGCGTCTACAAATTGACGCACTTCGTTGTCGATTTTTTCGGCGATGGCATCGGAATAGTCTCGTTGTTCGCTAATTTCACGGCCCAGGAATACCATCTCCTGTTTTTGACCATAGACGCGGGGACCAAGCGAGTCGCTCATGCCGTACTGCGTGGTCATTTGGCGGGCGATTTGGGTGACGCGCTGCAAATCGTTGCTGGCTCCGGCGGTGATTTCGCCAAACACAATCTCTTCAGCAACGCGGCCGCCGAGGGCGGTGGCGATGGCCGCTTTGAGCTGCGATTTGGTGGGCAGCAAATTGTCGTCTTCCATGTACCAGGTTAGCCCCAGCCCCATGCCGCGCGGCACGATGGTGATTTTGCGCAGCGGCTGGGCGTTGGGCAGAAAATGACTGGTCAGGGCGTGCCCCGCCTCGTGATAGGCGATAATTTCCCGCTCTTCCGGGGTGATGACGCGGCTTTTTCGTTCCGGGCCAAGCTGCACGCGCTCGATAGCGTCTTGAAATTCGGTCATGCCAATGCTTTTCTTGTTGCGTCGAGCGGCCAATAGGGCGGCTTCGTTGACAGTGTTTTCGATGTCGGCGCCGACAAAGCCGGGGGTGGATTTTGCCAGTTTGCTCACATCGATGTTGGAAGCGATGGGTTTGCCGCGAATGTGGACATTGAAGATGGCTTCACGGCCGCGTATGTCGGGGCGGTCAATGACGACGCGGCGGTCAAAACGGCCGGGCCGCATCAAGGCCGGGTCGAGAATATCGGGCCGATTGGTGGCGGCCAGGATGATGACATGAGTATCGGTGCCGAAGCCGTCCATTTCGACGAGGATTTGGTTGAGGGTTTGCTCGCGCTCGTCGTGGGAGCCGCCTAATCCGGCCCCCCGCTGGCGGCCAACGGCGTCTATTTCGTCGATGAAGATGATGCAGGGGCTGTGCCGTTTGGCTTGCTCGAACAGGTCGCGTACGCGGCTGGCGCCGACGCCGACAAACATTTCGACGAATTCGGAGCCGGCGATGGAGAAGAAGGGGACGCCGGCTTCGCCGGAAATGGCTTTGGCAAGCAGCGTTTTGCCCGTTCCAGGGCTGCCGACGAGTAGAACGCCTTTGGGAATGCGGGCGCCGAAGCTGACGAATTTTTCTGGCTCTTTAAGGAATTCGACGACTTCTTCTAGCTCTTCTTTGGCTTCTTTGGCGCCGGCTACGTCGTCGAAGGTGATGGTGGGGTGGTCGCCGGTGAACATGCGGGCGCGGCTTTTGCCGAAGGATACGGCCTGGTTGTTGCTGCCCTGGTTTTGGCGGAAAATGAAGTAGATGAAGCCGAGGATGAGGATGGCGGGCAGGAAGATGCCGATGAGGCTAAGCCAGTTTCCCCATTGGCTGGGCTTTTCGTAGGTGATGGTGGGACGGCCGTTTTGATAATCGCTTTGGTTCACGCCGTAGCTGCTGAGTAGTTCTTCCAGGGAGCTGACACCGCTGATTTGGGATTGGGTTGGTGGCTGGTTTGGGTTGACGTAATTGACGGTGACTTGACGGCCGTCGCTGGCAATTTGAATGTCGCTGACCAGGTCGTCCTGAATCTCCTGGGCCAATTGCGTGATAGAAATTTCGGGAGCGATGGTCGTATCAGAGTTGGCGCTCCACCAAATGGCGACAACGGCCGCGCCAATTAACAAATATACGAACCAACGAGTGAATCGGGTTGCATTCATCTTTAATACCTTCTAATACGGCTGCGATGCAATAAGTTTCTTCTCTTCTTGTTTGAGTATAGCAGAAAGCGAGAAATTTGGGAGAGGGCGGGGCGGGGGCAATCGGATATAATCGCTGCCAATTGTGAGGGAATTTATGCATGATTTTAACTTGTTCGCTGTGACTGAAAGCGGCCCTCAGCCGCTCCCGATTCCAGCGGGCGCTCAGGATTTTTCTGATTTATACGCTGGATTATCACTAGGCGTCTATTCGGCCTGGCGCACATTTGGGCACAATCGATTCTTGCATTTGGCGGGGCATTTAGCCCGCACGCGCCGCTCGATGGAATTGATGGGTTGGGATACGAGGTTGGATGAAACGGCCGTTCGCCATGCTCTTCATACCGTCTGTACCCAATCTCCTTTCCCAGAGATGCGGGTTAGATTGGATGTGTTGGCCGAACCCGCTCGCGCGTTGGGGACGGACAGCCGAATTTTGATAGCTCTGACGCCTTTTACTCCGCCGCCTCACTCATTTTATCAAGCGGGAGTCCGTTTGGGAATTGCATCGGGGCTAGAACGGGAACGGCCGTTAGCCAAAACGGCCGATTTTGCCGTTAAGCGCCGCGCTTTACAATCAGAGCATGTCTATGAATATCTCATGCTGGATAGGGCGGGGCGCATCTTGGAAGGGACTGGTTCCAACTTTTATGCGGTGCGCGATGGCACGGTGTGGACTGCCGGAGAGGATGTGCTGGCAGGCATTACCCGGCAGATTCTTTTGGGATTGTTGCCGGGCCTGGGTATTCCTTTGCACTTGGAACCCATTCGCGTCGGCGAAGTCGCTCTTTGCGACGAGGCGGCGATTAGTAGTTCGTCGCGGGGGTGGCTGCCGGTTGTGGAAATTGAGGGGCAAATGGTGGGGAACGGCCGTCCCGGCCCTGTTTCGCAGCGGATTATGGCGGCGTATGAGGCGTATGTTGTTAAGGCGGTGGAGACGGCCGTCTGAACGGTCGGCCATCTGAACGGCCGTTTTATTTTTGAAAAATATAAAAAACGTGCTACCATCCCATCCCGGTAAGGAAATGATGAAATACGAAACTAACCGGGAAAGGGTGTTAACGCCCTTCAAAACAATACTTGCGGGAATTTTTCCCGATTACCTTTAATGGCCTGATCCTTTTGGATTGGGCTTTTTTTTTGCTTGTAGAATGATGTTTCAAAT
>JANTGY010000196.1 GCA_024762695.1 Anaerolineae bacterium | reverse complement strand
CGTGCCGATGAGATAAATAATCTGCGCCACGCCAAAGGCGACGCCGGCCCATAAAAAGGACCATTGTTTGGTTAAATACTTCTTCATTTTTCTCCTCTTTCCCGGAAGGCGTGGCAGCGACGGATCGGTCTCTTAAGGATGTGCCAAGATTCTTCGGGCAATAATAATTTGAGATAAAAGCTGTCTGGATAATGATTGTTGAGATAATTAATCCATTAAGCTTCCTCTAATGTAATTAGGTGAGGAGTATACCGGGTTGGGTGCAGGCGAATTACGATGATTCGCTTATCTATTGCATAAGCTATGACTTATAATAAAATTTGACGGTTGAGGTGTCATTATGCTTGATTTGTATAAATTGGAGATTTTTACGCTGGTGGCGCAAACGGGCAGTTTTACAAAAACGGCCGAATCGCTATTCCTGTCTCAATCGGCGGTGAGTCAACACATCAGGAGCCTGGAAGATGGGCTGGGAACCCGCTTGTTTGAGCGCAGCCGAAGCGGGACTCGCTTAACTGAGGCGGGAGAGACACTGCTGGTTTATGCGGAGAAAATTTTGGGGCTGGCGGCAACGGCCGTTACCACCCTCACCGACGTAGCTAATCTCAAAGAGGGCCAACTGCGCCTGGGAGCCACACCCGTCGCTGGTGGATATTTGCTGCCCAACTGGATTCAGGAATTTCGGCAACAGTACCCCAATTTGCGCGTGTCGCTGCAAACAGACACAACGCCCCCAACCGCTGCGGCGCTGCGGGCACGCCAGCTCGATCTCGCTTTTGTAGAAGGGGAATTGACGGAAGATACCGCATTAACAGTCCAGGAACTTCAGGAAATAGATTTAGTTCTAATTGTGGGCAAACAGCATCCCTGGCATGAGCGGAAGCAAGTGGCGATTCATGAGTTGGAAGGCCAATCCTTAGTGATGCGGCCACCCCACAGCCAAACACGCCACTGGCTGGATGCGTTATTTGCCCGGCATGCGGTTACGCCCAACGTTGTTTTGGAATTTGACGAGCCAGAAGCGATTAAACAAGGCGTTATTCATGGGTCATGCGCCACGTTCTTGCCGTCGTGCATGGTGGCAAAAGAGTTGTTATACGGAGATTTGTTTGCGCTGTTCGTGCCGGAGATGCAACAAAGACGGATATTGAAGCTGGTGTGGGATGATAAACGGCCGTTTCCCCCCATCAGCCGCGCCTTTATCGCCAGTTTAGTCGAAACTTATCCCCAGCTACAAGAGTTACTCGATCAATAATGCGTTGAAAGTGCAATCAACCACTGGGCCGCCCAATACGTGCTTAATACGACAATGCGTGCCGCCCCAAACTTCTGCCTAAACCGATCCAGCGCCAACACCGCATCAGAAATAACGAACAAAACTGCGCCGGCAGCGGCCAGCAGCGCGCCGCTGGCGCCAATGGCCGACCAACGACCTAACGCTTGCCAGGCCATTGTCAAAATCGCCAGGACGTAAACGATGACCGGCCCGCGCAGTTTGCCCAGGTGGGAGTGGAGCAGGCGATAGATGACAAGTCCAAACACGATCAAGGGCGCTAACCAAACCAGGGCTAGATTAAACCCGCCATCGCTGACAAAAGCGACGATGTAAAAAATATGGCCGATGAGGAAGCTGACTAATCCGGCGATGAAGAATTTGGCGGGCAGCATAAGGAACACATCGCCGCCCAGGCAGAAAATCAGCCCAACCAGGATGAGCCAGCGGTAAAGCGGCGGCGCAGCCCCCTCGCCCAGTAGGGCGATAAGGATGATGAGGATGGTGGTTAAGGGCTTGAAGATATAAACCTGCGTGCGTGTGGGTTGATATTCAGCGCGGATAGCGAATACGGCCGTACCCAACGCCAAAATCGATAACAAAAGAATCATCCCTTCACCTCTCCTGTGTCACTGGCAGCAAAATATGGAACGTCGTCCCCCTGCCTAATTCACTATTAACCACTATCTCGCCGCTGTGAATCTCCACAATTTCTTTGACAATGGCCAACCCCAAACCCGTGCCCGGAATATGTCCCTGCTTGTTATCTTTCCCGCGATAAAAGCGATCAAAAATGTAAGGTAAATCCGCAGAATCAATACCTTTACCAGTATCAATGACACATAAATCAATGCGCCTGTCATCCTCATTTAACTGCACGCTGGCCTGGACATAGCCCGATTCGGTGTAACTGATACTGTTAACGACCAGATTTGTGATGACCTGAACCAATTGACTGCGTATACCTTGAATAACGGGCAATCGCTCATCGGCAATAAAACGTAATTCCAACCCCTTAGCTTCGGCCCGCGCCTGCTGCATGGTAACGATTTGCTCGACAACATCATTCAACTGCACCGGTCCGAATTGTAATTTATCCCGCCCCGCTTCCAGACGCGACAAGTCCAGAATATCCTCCACCAGCGTCTTTAAGCGATGGGATTGCTCTTCAATAATTTTCAGATAATGGTCTCGTTTTTCAGAGTTGCCGTGCTTGAATAAATCTAAATACAGCTCCAGTGTCGTGATGGGCGTTCGCAGTTCATGCGAGACATTGGAAATAAGCTGCGATTTGAGTTCGTCTAATTCGGTAAGACGTTCGTTGGCAGCGGCTAATTCCTGGGTGCGGACGGCAACGCGCCGCTCTAATTCGTCAGCGTAGCGGCGAATCTCTTCAAACAGTCGGGCGTTATCCAAAGCGACGGCAATTTGATTGGCGAATGCGGTAAGAGCGGGCACATCTTGCGCTGTTAAATGGGGATCAACCATGTTCAGCACGCCCCGCACGCGCCCATCCGGATCAATGAGCGGCGCATAGATGCCGGGGTGCATACCAAAGGTCGTAACGAGTCGGTTGAGATAGGGAGCCAGCCGGGGCGGCAGCATTTGAACGATGACGACGCTGCTATCGGGGATGTATTGCGTTTGCCTGGTCTCAATGACTTTGCGATACACGTCTACGTCGTTGACGTTAAAGGAGAAGTTCTCGGTACTTAATCCAACTAGACTCTCGAACCGCTTTAGAATTTGTCCGATTCGCCCAGAGTAGTTGACAACGCGCACGGTTAGGGTATCGCCAGAATCGTTTAGAAAACTCAGCCCGCCACGCAGTTTAAGCGCGGCCATTTGTTCCTGGTAGGCGCGAAACACGGCCGTTTCCGAATGCGCCGACCGCTGAAAAACCGCAGCGGCATCATTGGTAGCCTGTAATAGCTCGATACTCCGACCAGTTAATGGAGACTGAAACGTATCGTCCTTCATAACAATGACACTGTACCCTGATTCGTTTATACAGGTGAGGGGCTAAACTTAAAGAAAAGAACGGCCGTATCAGCAAAGAAATCGGAGGCAAGCGATGAAGCTTCTACTGGTTCTCCTCAATCCAACGCACCATCTCCAACAAAAATTTACTGGAAAGCTTTTGCGTTTTCTCGAAGCGGCGCGGTTCCTGACTGCTTTGAAACAGAAGGTCTAATTCATCTTTATCGCCGCCAAGCGGATGCTTAACATGTTGTACCAGAACCACCGGACGCGGCGAGATGTGCGCCATCTGTCGATGAAGCGCAAACGTATAAGGATTGCGGTTGTGAAAAATGTGTCCGGGATTAAAGCCGGCTTGCGCCCGCCCAATGGCGATTACGCCACGAATGGAACTGATGTTAGCCGCCCACATTAGGGCCAGCCCAGCAGACAGGGGGCGTCCAATGATAATAGGGGCGGTGGGCAGCATTTGCGCCAGCTCGCGCATATCGTTAAAAAGATCGTTGGGCGTTAATCGATTGGTGGCGCTGGCGTGCAAAAGGTAACGCAGCGGATCAAGACCATGCACATCGTAGCCCGCGTGGGCCAAACTGACGCAAAGCGCGTCGTCGCGGAGGCTAAAATTGCCATAGCTGCCCAGGTAAATGATGGTAGGCGGCGCCAAATCTTCCCCCACGGCGGGATAGAAATAGCTTTCCATAACCGACCCCACACCCAGCGGCCACATATTGATACGGCCGTATTCCGACTGCGGGAAGCCCAGAAAGCCAAAATTAATGGCGCCAAATCGCTCCTTAGCCCATTCTTCAATAGCGTGCAGGTCTACCTCAAAATCGAAATTGCCCAGCAAACTATCGCTGTCGCCCGTGCCGCGCAAATCAAACACAAGATGGGCAATTTTCCCTTTGGCGCCATACGATTTCACCTCTTGCCGCGCGCAGGTGATGACGCTGGATTTTGTTAATGGATACTTGGGAACCCATACGCGCAGCACGCGTAAATCTTCATCTTGCGCGTTAGCCGGTTTAACCAGCACGCAGTCCAAATAAAGATCGTCGTCGGTTTGAATGCCAAAATTCTCTTCGGTGTAGGAGCCAGTCTGGATCATTGGTGTTTTATGTCAACTACAACATTCTACGCTTGTCATTCCCGCGCAGGTGGGAATCCACTCCTTCAATGAAGATGGATGCCTACCGCAGTCTACCCTCACGGAGGTGGGGACAGGCATGACAATCATGGACCATTATTAAATAGAAACAACTCTAATTAAAAGAATAAGCCGGCAGCGTTTGCGAGTTTGGGGCGGCTGTTTAGCTGTCCGGATTTACGTCAATATCATACGAATAATTGGGAATCAAGTCTACTATTCTAGCATACGCTTCCGTCAGCGTCTGTCCGGGCGAGAAATAGCCGCTCAACATCTCTTGCAGCGTCACCGAGAGGGTCAATTCTTCATTCAAAGCGGCCACTAAC
Source organism: Anaerolineae bacterium (assembly GCA_024762695.1). Classification (GTDB taxonomy): domain Bacteria; phylum Chloroflexota; class Anaerolineae; order Promineifilales; family Promineifilaceae; genus JACKCC01. The sequence continues at coordinate 3,103 of JANTGY010000196.1, read as the reverse complement.
CCGCCCTGTCCTTGCGCCAATCCCCAACGGGAAGAGAGGCTGGCGGCCTCACGAAGCTGCCCAACTAATGTATCGCCGTACAATTCCCGCAAGCTGGGGCCAGCGGCCGTCAGCGGCTGATCGCCCCAACCGTCTATAAATTGGCGCGGCTGCTCGGCGGCGCCCCAACGCAGCGGAACTTTGCGTTCTGATTCAACAGCCAGCCAATCGGCGTACCCTTCATTGAACCAGTAAGTGGCAAAGGCAACGGCCGTTTCCCTCTCCGCCGCACTGGTTATGCCCAAATAAGTCATCTCACTTAAATTAGACGCCTGCGCCAGCGTTCCGTCACCCATAACATGGGTGATGACGCCGCTGTTTTGGGCCAAATAATTGGAATCTGTCCCGCATTCGGCGCAGCGGGGCAGCGCATCGTCGTTTAAACCGGCCAGAGCGGGCAAAATGCTCGGCGAACTAATGATGAGGCCGGTGCGACCCGCCAGATATGCGTTACGAGCGCTGGTGTCCGTTTGCACGCCCGTCGGGCTGTAATTATGCACAATCTCAAAATAAAAATCGAGCGCAGATTGGCAAGCTGGCTCCAAAATCAAGACTTCCCCTTTTTCGTCAATCAGTTGGCAGCCATACGCCTGGGCGATTTGCTCGAAAGCTTGATGCGTTGTCGTTAAATTGGACTCAGTGGGAATGACGAAACCGGAAACCAGCGGCCCGATGGCGGCGCTGGCTTCGGCCAACGCCAGCATGGCGGCGGGGTTGTCCGGCACGGCAAGCCCCAATTCTTCCACCCAATCGGCCCGATAGACGACGATCTGCGGATAAGCGTCGCTGGGGATGGCGGCGGTTAGGCCGTTTGATTCAACCAGCGTCAGGGCTTCTGGATTGAAGGTATCGCGGCCAATGGCGTCTACAACTTCATGGGTGACGGCCGTATCCAAAATGCCGCGTTCAGCCCAGCCAACAGTGTATTCGATGGGATGCAATACGATGTCGGGCAAGGAAAATGCGTCAGAAATGACGGCCGTTTCCATTAACTTAGGCAGCAGCGACGGCGCCACCAGCATCAACTCCACATCAATCTGGTGCATTTCGCTGAAGTCGGCCGCCATCTGGTTTAACGCCTGCCTGTGTTCGGGCGAGGTTTCGTTGATCCAAACGGTAAGTCTGGGGTTGGTGGCAACTGCGGCCTGGGGTTGAGCGGTGGGAATGGCTGTACTCGCCGGAGCCGGTAAAACGAGCGATTCCGGCGTTGGCGTTGACGGCATCTGCGCCTGCGCCGTCGCCGTCGCTAACCGAGGCGTTATGGGCTGACAAGCGGCCAGGGCTAATAAAATCGTGCCGAGCAATGGCAAAATCATGCCTCGCGTCCACTTCATGTCGCCCCCCCATTCCGTTCATGGATCAAACGCAATCCTGCTAATGTCAGCCAGGGATCGACCACATCTATCATTTCAGTGTGCCTGGCGATTAACGGAATCAAGCCGCCCGTGCCTAAAACGCGGATAGGCTGCCCCTGATCGGGATGCTCTCGCTTCAGCCGGGCCACGATCCCTTCGCACAGGCTGGCGTATCCCAAAATCAACCCCGACTGCATGGCATGGATGGTATTGCGCCCAATAGCCTGTGGCGGCGCCTCCAAAGCGACTTGCCCCAATTTAGCGGCGCGGCTGGTTAGCGCGTCGGCGGTTAGCTGCAAGCCGGGGGCAATAACGCCGCCAACCAATTCGCCAACGGCCGTCACCACATCAAACTTAGTTGCCGTCCCCATGTCAACAACAATGCTGGGGCCGGGATGCAGATGATACGCGGCGGCGGCGTTGACAATGCGATCCACGCCAACCTCGGCCGGATGATCAGTGGCCACGCCAATGCCAACATCCAAATGCAAGCCAACCTCCAACGGAACATGGCCCAGATATTGGCGGCAAGCCTGGCTAAAGGTGGCGGTCAGGGAGGGAACGACGCTGGACAAGATGATGTGGGTAACGGCCGTGTCCAGTTCAGCGTCGTGCAGCAAAGATTTCAGAAGAATGCCATACTCATCGGCCGTTTGTTCACGATTGGTATGCGCCCGCCACTGTCGCAGCCAGGACGCCCCGTCGCACAAACCCAAAGTGATATTCGTATTCCCAATGTCAATCGCTAACAACATATTGCCCGCGATTGTATAAGGGGCGGTGACAGGCGACAAGCAATCCACATCTTTTAACACGGTTTTTCAGTAGTCGGCTTGTCATGCCTGCGAAGGCAGGCATCCATATTTTGTTACAGGAGACAACATGGGCAATTGCCCACCACGATGAATGAAAATTGGACGCTGATTAACGCAGATGAACGCGGATTTTCTCTTTTTCCCTCCGCGCATCTCCGCCCCTCCGCGCATCTCCGCGTCCCATTTTCTGAGGAGAAGATGGATTCCCGCCTGCGCGGGAATGACGGCAAAATGGGACTGCTGAAAAACCGTGCATCTTTTAACAGCGGAATCGCATGGCGCGATAAACTACAAGTTTGCAAGTTGCAAGAGAAATTCGATGCCAATGGCCGCTGCGCTCCCAAGCCCCTTCATCGACGATGAAGATACGACCGAGAAGCCAAACAATGGAAACCGAGAAAGAGTTGACATAACGAAACAGGTTCGTTCAAATACTCTACTCAACCATTTTGCAGATTGTTTCACGGGAAACATTTTCCCATCGCTCAATACATAATTGTTTCACGGGAAACAATTGCGGAGATGGCCGAATCTTGTAGAATTGCTTAATGATTAGAATCACCCGCCGCCAACCACAATGAGAACGCCGTTATGAAGAACGACATCGCCATCTTTTTGGATTTAGACAACCTCGTTATTGGGGCCAAGCAAGCCAATTTGGCATTTGACATCAATCTAATTTTAGCCCACATAAAAGAAGTCACAAACGGCCGTATCGTTTTACGCAGGTCGTATGGCGATTACCGTCAAAGCCAGAAGCTCATGCAAGATTTAGCCACTGCCGGATTCACCACCCAATCAGCCGTGCGCCTCAATAGCTTTAGTAAAAATCTGGCCGATATGCAGATTGTTGTGGATACGATGGACACATTGGTGGATGGGCATCAATACAGC
>JANTGY010000195.1 GCA_024762695.1 Anaerolineae bacterium | reverse complement strand
CATGGATTCCCGCCTTCGCGGGAATGACAATCCATTACCGATTTATTTTCTAAATGTTCATCAATTCCCGATACATCAACTGAGATGAAACACACCCTTTACAAAATCACCCTACATTCTCGGAGGAAATTCTTGCATGAAGGCGATAGTTTTTCACCAACACGGCGATTTAGACCAGGTCGATTACATTGATGTGCCCAAGCCAGGAATTGGGCCGGAGGATGTGTTGTTGGAAGTCAAGGCGGCGGCGTTTAACCGGCTTGATTTATGGGTGTTGGCCGGTTGGCCGGGGCTTAATTTGAAGCTGCCCCATGTGATGGGCAGCGACGGCGCGGGGATCGTGGCTGAGGTCGGGGCTAATGTGACCGGCTTTGCGGTTGGCGATCATGTGGCCGTGAATCCGACGGTAAGCTGCGGCCAATGCGCTTACTGTTTGAGCGGGCGCGACCATATGTGCGACCAATTCGCTATTTTGGGGGAGCATTTGGATGGGTTTGCGGCGGAGTTTACGGCCGTTCCCGCCCGTAACCTCCTCAAAATGCCCGACTCAGTTGAATTTGAAGATGCCGCTGCCGCTTCGCTCGTCTTTGTCACCGCCTGGCACTCCCTCATCGCGCAAGGCCAATTGCAAGCTGGCGAGTCGGTGTTGATTGTGGGCGCGGGCGGCGGCGTGAATACGGCCGCTATCCAAATTGCTAAATTAGCCGGAGCCGGGCCAATCTACGTTGTCGGTTCCAGCGATGAAAAATTGGCTCTCGCCCGCGAGCTAGGCGCCGACTTTACCATCAACCGCCATGAAGAGAACTGGGGCAAGGCGATTTATAAGGCGACCAATCGGCAAGGGGTGGACATGGTAGTGGACAATGTGGGGGCTGCCTCTTACGTCGCTTCGCTGCGTTCGTTAAAGAAAGGCGGCCGGCTGTTAACGGTGGGCAATACCAGCGGCCCCAAGTTTGAGATTGATAACCGGCTGCTTTTTGCCAAGCATTTGCGCATTATTGGCAGCACGATGGGGCCGATACGCGACTATGAAAAGGTGATGGAGTTTGTGTTTAACGGCCGTCTTCGCCCCATTATTGACACTTTTGCCCCTTTGTCGGAAGGCGCGGCGCTGCTGCGTCGGCTGGAGGCGGGGGATGTGACCGGTAAGTTGGCGGTACGGCCGTGATAAATGCCAGACGCCGATATGTGTAAAAATATTATGTAAGGTTTGTTGTGATGCGAAAATTTTCTTATTGGTTTCCCCATGTATTTGTATTCTTGAGCTTCAGCGCACTCTTGTCAGCCTGTTCGATGGACGACAGGCCGGAAATAAGAATCGGCATCATCGCGCCGCTTTCCGGCGAATATGCCGAAACGACGGGCCAGCCGGCTGTGGACGCGGCGCAGATGGCGGTGGATGAAGTGAACGAAGCGGGCGGGCTGGAAGTGGCTGGCGAGCGTTACACTATCACGTTGGTCGTGGAAGACAATGCCGGCAACCCGGAAACGGCCGTTTCCGCCGCGCAAAAACTCATCAACCAGGAAGGCGTCGCCGCCATCGTCGGCCCCATGTTCAGCAGCAATGCCATTCCCGTAGCCGACGCCGCCGAGAAAGCAGGCATCCCCATGATCAGCCCGACCTCCACCAACTTGCAGACAACGGCCGACAAGCGGTACGTCTTCCGGGCCACGTTTGTGGATGATTTTCAGGGGTTGGCGATGGCCCGGTTTGCTTTGGACGAGTTAGGGATTCGGGAAGCGGCCGTTCTGTATGATGTCGCCAACGCCTACAACCAGGGATTGGCCCAGGCGTTCCAACAAGCGTATGAAGCGTCCGGCGGCAAAATTATCGCCTTTGAATCATACACAACCGACCAAAATCAGGATTTTGCCGCCCAACTAGCCAATATCCAGGCCAGCTCGGCCGCCGCCCTTTTCCTGCCCAATTACACGGATGATGTGCTGCTGCAAGGTCAGCAAGCCCGCGACATGGGCATTGAGGCGATTATTTTGGGCAGCGATTCCTGGGAAGGCGAGCGATTATCGGGCAGCGAGGCGTTTGAAAATGCCTTCTTTAGCGGTCATTTTTGCCGCGACTTGAGCGTGGCCGATGTGCGTGATTTTTCTGAGAAATATGAGGCTGCGTATAATCGGGAACCAAACGGCCTTATTGCCTTAACCTATGATTCAGTTGGCTTGCTTTTTGCAGCGATGCAGAATCAGGGGCAAGTTAATCCAGAAGCGATTCGAGACGGATTGTATGCCGTTGATTACGAAGGGCTGACCGGGGTGATTGGATATGAAAACAACGGCGATCCCATTAAAAGCGTGGCTATCTGGCATATTGAAGCGGGCGACCGTGAATGCTACCAAATGGTTAATCCCTAAAGCCGGCCAACATAACCATATGTTTAGGCCAAAGCAAGAAAATAGTTACCCCTTTGTCATTGCCGCAAAGGCGGGAATCCATGCTTTTAGAGGGATGGATTCTTGCCTATACAGGAATGACAGACAAAACCTTGGGCCATTTAATTTCATAAATGGTCTTAGAACCATTGGTTTGTTGCTCGCGTTGCTTCTGTTTCTACTAATCGGCGCGGCGGCCTGCGGCCCAACGCCAGATTTGCCCACAGAAATTCGCATTGGCGTGATTGCGCCTTTAAGCGGCGAGGCGCCGGGAATTGGCGAAGCGACGGTGTGGGCGGCCGAACTGGCTGTTCATGCCGTTAATGAGGCTGGCGGTCTTCAGGTTGGCGAAACCCGGTACCCGCTGGTTTTGGTAGTGGAAGACAGCAAGAATATCCCGGACACGGCCGTTACCGCCGCCCGCAAGCTCATCAACCAGGACAACGTTATCGTCCTCATAGGCCCGCAAACCAGCCGCAACGCCATCCCCGTTGCCACTATTGCCGAAAACGCCGGCATCCCCATGATCAGCCCCTATTCGACCAACCCGGCCACCACCGCAGGCAAACGCTACGTGTTCCGCGTACCCTTTGTGGATTCGTTTCAGGGTGCGGTTCTGGCCCATTTTGCGCTGGACGACCTCGATGTGCAAACAGCGGCCGTCCTTTACGACATCGCCAATGATTACAACCGGGACATCGCCGAATTTTTCCAAAGCGCCTTTGTAGAAGGCGGCGGCGAAATTGTCGCTTTTGAAGCATACACCACTGGCGCAGAGGAATATGATGTACAGTTGGCGCATATCCGAGAAGCCCAGCCCCAAGTTATCTTTCTGCCGAATTACGTTTACGAAGTGCCTTTTCAAGTAGAGGAAATACGCAGAGCTGGCATTGACGCGATTATTCTGGGCAGCGATTCCTGGGACGGGGTCGTGTTTGCGACCAATCCAGCCTTCGACGGCGCGTTTTTTAGCGCCCACTTTGCGCCGGATGATGCGGATGCGCTAAAAATGGATTTTGTGAATGCGTATCAGGCGGCCTACGGGCAAACCCCCAATGACATTGCGGCGCTGACCTATGATGCGTTTGGTTTGTTGTTTGAAGCGATTCGAAATCAAGGAGAGGTTAACCCGGAGGCAATTCGGGACGGTTTAGGTGGAATCGAACGCTATGAGGGCGTTACGGGAACGATGACGTACAGCGGTTCTGGCGATCCGGCCAAAAGCGTCAATATCTTACGGTTGAAAGATGGCGAACCCCAATTTTATCAAGCGGCGCTCCCCTAATTAAATTATGAGATTCTGGCGCGCGAACTTAATGGTCAGGCTGGTGGGATATTTTTTGGTTCTCTCGCTGGCTACGACGGGATTGGTGGGGTATATCGCTTATATCCGGGCGCGGACGGCTTTGACGACTTCGGCTTTTGATCGGTTAACGGCCGTTACCCGCCTCAAAGAAGACGACTTGCAACGCTGGGTAGAAGATCAAAAACAAGAAACCCTCTACATCGCCTCTGTGTTGGAATCCTATACGCAAGCGCGCACCTTTTTACAGCTAGAACAGGCGACAGCATCTCCCTCCGATCCTGTCTATCAAGCGGCTTATACCGATTTAGCTGCCTTTTTGTCCGATGTTCGCGCCCATAAACCGGGCTTTCAGGAAGCGTTTCTCCTGACCAGCGTCGGCGGCAAAATAGTTGTTTCAACACAGCCGGAAAATGAAGGCGGCTATCGTGTGCTAGACACCTATTTTATAGAGGGTAAGCAAGGAACTTACGTCCAAAAAGTATACCCTTCCCCCATCACTGGCCTGCCTACCATCACCATCGCCACCCCGCTCCAAGACGAAGCGGGACGGCTCCTGGGCGTTTTGGCGGTTCATCTTAGTCTGGATACGATGGACAGTATTGTTTTGGCCCGCGCCGGGATGGGCGAAAGCGGCGAAACCTACATGGTGGACGCTTATAATGTGTTTGTTTCCGGCGACCGTTTTGGCCGCGACGCTTTTCCGCGTGGGGTTCACACACATGGGATTGACGCCGCTCTTCAAAAGGGAACCGGCGCTGGATTGTATGCCAATTATGAAGAGGAGCCGGTCATTGGAGCCTACCGATGGATTGACGAATTGGGCGTCGCTTTGCTGAGCGAGATGTCGCAAACGGAAGCGTTTGCCGCCGCCAGTCGGCTGGCGACGACGATTTCATTGGTGGGCATTGGCTCGGCTGTTTTGCTGGGGGTGGGGGTTTACTTGCTGGCTCTTCAGATTGCGCGTCCGATTTTGGCGATAACGGAAACGGCCGTCAAAGTGGCCGCTGGAGATCTCTCGCAAACCGCGCCCGTTACCACGACCGATGAGGTCGGCTTGCTGGCGCGCACCTTTAACCAAATGACTGCCCAGCTTCGCATCTTGTACATCGGCTTGGAAGAAAAGGTGTCGGCCTTGCAAGAGGCGGAAACCGCCCTGCGCCAGGCGCATGATGAATTGGAATTACGCGTTGAAGAACGCACCGCCGAGCTAACCCTGCTCAATCGCGCCAGCCAAACCCTCATTTCCACGCTCGATCAAGATCAGGTCCTTAACGTTGTTTTGGAAGAACTCCGGCGTTTGCTCAATGTGGCCGCCTGTTCGGTTTGGTTGGTAGACGAGGAAACGGACGAGTTGGTTTGCCGACAAAGTTCCGGGCCGCAAAGCGGCGATATCTATGGTTGGCGGCTGGCTAAAGGGGCTGGCGTGGCCGGATGGGTGGTGGAAAACGGCCGTAGCCTTCTGCTAGACGATGCCCAAGAAGACCCCCGTCATCATATTGAACTAGACCGCTCCATGAACGTCAAAACCCGCGCTTTGCTCACCATTCCTCTCCACGTTCATGGACGCGTTATCGGCGCCATCCAGGCTATGGACAATGAACCAGCCCGCTTTAATACGTCCGATCAGGCCGTTATGGAATCGCTGGCCGCCACATCCGCCTTTGCCATCGAAAATGCCCAACTATACAGCCAGGCCCGCCAAGACGCCGCTGCCAGAGCTACGCTGCTGCGCGAAGTTAATCATCGCGTCAAAAATAATTTATCAGCCATCATTGGCCTGCTTTACGCCGAACGCCGTCATGCCGACCTTAAAGACAGGCCCATCTACCAGGAAATCATGCAAGACCTCATCAGTCGGGTACAAGGTCTGGCGACTGTTCATAATCTACTTTCTATTTCTCAATGGGAGCCTATTTCCCTTACCGAATTAGCCAATCAAATCATTCATGCCGCCTTGCGGGTCACACCGTTAAATAACCGCTTAACGGCAACCATCGCCCCATCGCCTGTTTGTATAACGCCCGATCAAGCCAATTACCTGGCTCTGGTTATTAACGAATTGACTACCAACACGGTTAAGTATGCCTTGCCTGAAAGGGGTGAAGGACGTATTATCGTTCGCATTACGCAGTTAGAAAATATTGTTACGTTGACATACTCCGATGATGGCCCAGGGTATCCTAGCGATGTGTTACGCGCTGAAGAGCCGCGCTACAATGCCGGTTTACATTTACTTAAAAACATCGTAGCCCACAGCCTCGGTGGAAATTTCGTCTTACAAAATGTTCCCGACGGCCGTAATCACAAGGGCGGCGCGATGGCGATAATCCAGTTTGTGATAGGTATTTAGGGTTCGTTCAAAATTAACTTTGCAGTTTGCTGGTAATTGGGTAATTACCAGTTACCAATGACTTGGTTACAACTTTTCAAACGCCAAAGTTATAAACGAACGCACCCTCAGAGACTTTATTCCGATGCAGAAATCGAAAAAATTAAACGCCCTCGTTGTCGAAGACGACTATTTAGTCAGTGAAATGGTTCAGGGTATCTTGCAGGAATTGGGTTGTTTTGTTGTCGGCGCGGCCACAACCGGGGTTCAAGCCGTCGAATTGGCCGAGTCGCTAGAGCCAGATGTCATCATTATGGATATCGAAATGCCGGAAATGGACGGCTTGGCGGCGGCTGAAAAAATTCAACAAACTTGCCCCACCCCCATCATCATCCTAACCGCCTATGAAACGCCGGAATTAGTCGAGCAAGCCAGCGCGGCCGGCGTTAACGCCTATCTGCTTAAGCCGCCCGACCGCCGAGAAATGGAACGCGCTATCGCTATCGCCATCGCTCGTTTCCAGGATATGCTGGCGCTGAAGCAAACTAACGAACAATTACGCGCGTCTAACGATGAACTAGATGCCTTTGCCCATACCGTAGCCCATGATTTGCAGAGTCCTCTGGGATTGATTGTGGGGTTTAGCGAAATGCTTCATGAACATCACGACAGATATTCGGCCCAAAAGCAGAAGGAATTATTAGCGACCGTGTCGCGCACGGCGCAAAGGATGAGCCATATCGTTGATGATCTGCTGCTGTTAGCCAGTGTGCGTAACATGGAGGCCGTTTTAGAACCAGTTAACATAGCCCAGACAGTCGCCGAAGCGCGTCAACGGTTGTCCATGATGATTGCCGACACGAACGCTGTGATTACGGAGCCTGATTCATGGCCGCAAGCGATGGGATATGCGCCCTGGATCGAAGAGGTTTGGGTCAATTATTTGAGCAACGGACTGAAATATGGCGGTTCTCCGCCTCATTTGAAGTTGGGAGCCTATACGCAGCCAGATGGGATGGTTCGCTTTTGGATTCAAGATAAGGGAGCCGGTTTATCGGCGGAGGAACAGTCGCTGTTGTTTGTCCCGTTTACACGGTTAAGCCAGGTTAAAACAAAGGGGTATGGTTTGGGACTTTCAATTGTGTGCCGGATTGTACGCCGGTTGGACGGCGAGGTGGGTGTAGAAAGCGAGAAAGGGGCGGGGAGTACGTTTTGGTTCACCTTGCCACAGGTAACATTGACACAAGCGGCAACGCCGCAGGCGGCTGATGCGGCTGTTTGAGGGTTTGCTGCTGCTGGCGATTTTGGCGCTGCTGGCACGGCCGTTTCTTCTCCCGCGTCGTTTTCAGTGGCAAATTGGGCTGGCGGGCACGGCCGTTCTCGCTGCTGTTCTCCATTTCTTCATCGAAGGGTACCGTTGGCAGATGCTCCCCGCCTATACGCTGGCTGGCATACTGGTCTTGCTGGCTTTTGGGCGGCGCGGTCGGGAGGTTGGCCGGAAAACGGCCGTTTTCGGCGGACTGGCGGGGCTGTTCGTCTGGCTAATTGCCGTCGCGCTGCCCATTTTACTGCCTGTCCCCCGTCCCACAGCGCCCACCGGCCCCTACGGCGTCGGCACAGCCACATTTTATCTGCGGGATGATTCCCGCCCCGAAATCTACACGCCAGACCCCGATGACAAGCGGGAAGTAATGGCCCAATTGTGGTATCCGGCCAATCCCGCGCCCCACGCGGAACCGGCGCCTTATCTGGACAATTTAGACGTGACCGGCCCGGCCATCGCCCGGCAGTTTGATTTGCCCGCCTTCCTAT
>JANTGY010000194.1 GCA_024762695.1 Anaerolineae bacterium | reverse complement strand
TAGCCACGTAGTCTTCGGAGTGGCGTCATCCAACGGTACTCCGTCGCTGAACAGCGCGACTACGTACCTTACTACGAACATAGTATACGAGGAGAATCATCATGACTAACAACAACGGACTTGGCAACCTGGACAATCTATTTCAATCGGCGCAAGATGATGGGTTAACGGCCGACACGCTTGACCTCGTCGTCTCCAATCTGAATGGGCCAACAATGGCCGGCCCAGTGGGCGTGCCGTTAGACCAACTGGAGACAAACGAAGTCACCCTGGCGATGAATATCATTGACATGAGCGGCTCGATGTATCCCCACGCCGCCGACCTGATTCACGCATACAATGAAGACTATTTGGCCGCCATGCTTGGCTCTGCGGCCAGCGACGATATTTTAATCAGCACAATTTTGTTTAATTCTAAAGTAAATTTGCTGCACGGCTACGTCAATCTGGCTGATGCGCCCCAGCTTACGTCGAAAGCGTATGATCCTAATTACAGCACAGCGTTGTACGATGCGGTTGCCGGCGGGATGACGAATATGGTTTTATATGCCCAACAGCTTCGCCAGAGCGGCGTGATGGCGAGAGGCATCATTATTGTTTATTCTGATGGCGATGATAATGCCTCAAAACAGCGGGCGAAAGATGTGCGGCGGGCGGCGCAGGAGCTGCTGAATCAGGAGATTTACACGCTGGCTTATGTGGGTTTTGGTATGAAAAAGCAGATGGGCTTTGCGCCCAATGGCGCCAATCCCGTGCAAGCTTTGGCTGATGAGATTGGCTTTCCTCATGCGTTAGCGGCGGGGTTGAATCATACTGAGCTGCGGCGTATTTTCCACCTGGCCTCGATGTCGGCGGTAAATGTGAGTCGGGGAACGGCCGTGCCCGCCGCCTTGTTCGGTTAAACGAAAAAGAGGGCTTGGTTTCCGTCAGAAATCAAGCCCTCCTTAAATCCTTTCTGCTTACATCATTGGAATTTTAACCCCCCGTTCTTTAGCCACATCAATCGCCCGCTGGTAACCGGCATCGACATGGCGCACGATGCCCATGCCCGGATCAACTGTCAGCACCCGCTCCAGGCGAGCGGCGGCTTCTGGCGTGCCGTCGGCGACAATAACCTGTCCGGCGTGTAAGCTGTAGCCGATCCCTACGCCGCCGCCATGATGGTAACTAACCCAAGTCGCGCCGCTTACCGCGTTAACCAGCGCGTTTAGAATGGGCCAGTCGGCGATAGCGTCGGAGCCGTCCTTCATGCTTTCTGTTTCCCGGTTGGGGCTGGCGACAGAACCGGCGTCCAAATGATCGCGGCCAATGACGATGGGCGCTTTCAGTTCGCCGCTGGCGACCATTTCGTTGAATTTGAGACCAGCGCGGGCACGTTCGCCATAGCCCAGCCAGCAAATGCGAGCTGGCAGGCCCTGGAATTGGACTTGCTCTTGAGCCATCTTAATCCAACGATGGAGGGATTCATCTTCTGGGAATAGTTCCAAGATGGCCCGATCGGTGGCGTAAATGTCTTCCGGGTCGCCGCTGAGGGCTACCCAGCGGAATGGGCCTTTACCTTCGCAGAATAACGGCCGTATATAAGCGGGCACAAACCCCGGATAATTGAAAGCCTCTTCCACCCCTTCATCAAAAGCCCGTTGGCGTAAATTATTGCCATAATCAAACACAATCGCGCCCTGTTTTTGGAAATCCACCATCGCCTGACACTGCCGGGCCATAGATTGGGCGGACAAACGAGCAAACTCATCAGGATTCTTTTCACGCAGTAGTTGACCGGCCTCAAAGCTCATGTGGTGTGGGTAATAAGCCAGGAAATCATGCGCCGATGTTTGATCGGTTACCATATCGGGGATACGGCCGCGTTCCAGCAGTTCAGGGAAAATATCGGCCGCATTGCCTATTAGCCCAATCGAACGAGGCTGTTCCGTTTCAATGTAATAATCAATCCGTTTAAGGGCGTCGTCCAGCCCTTCTGCAACTTCGTCAATGTATTTATGCTCAACCTGTCGTTGCGCTCGCCATTCATCAACTTCGACAACCAGGCCAACTCCGTTGTTCATCGTGATGGCTAATGGCTGCGCCCCTCCCATTTCGCCCAGACCAGCGGTGAGTACCCACTTTCCCTTGAGGGAAGGCCAGCCCGCTTGTTTGGCGGCGGCGGCGAAGGTTTCAAACGTGCCTTGCAAAATGCCCTGTGTACCGATGTAAATCCAGCTTCCGGCCGTCATTTGACCGTACATTATCAACCCTTCCGCTTCCCATTTATCGAAATTCTTTTGTGTGGCCCAATGGGGTACGATGTTGGAGTTGGCGATGAGAACACGAGGCGCATCGGTATGGGTGCGGAAAACGGCGACCGGCTTACCGCTTTGCACAAGCAAGGTTTCGTCATTTTCCAATTCGCGTAGCGATTTTAAGATGGCGTCAAATGCTTCCCAATTGCGGGCGGCGCGGCCGCGGCCTCCATACACAATTAAATTTTCTGGATCGCCAGCCACTTCTGGGTCTAAATTGTTTTGTAACATACGATAGGCGGCTTCTTGCAGCCATCCTTTACAAGTGAGCGTGACGCCGGTGGGCGCATGAATTGTACGAGACATTGTTTCTCCTTCAAGTATTGCGAGGAATAGGGGATTGGGGGATTATTAGATAAAAATCCTCCAATCATCGCTAAGTTTTTAGCGATAAATTGAGCGGTTCAATGATGCGATTATAGAGAGCCTGTTTTGCGTGTCAAGAGTTAAAAGCCTATGTTATAATTGAATAACTTGAGGTTGAACCGTCGGCTTTTTCCAAGCATCCTAAAATGAGAACATTCACTAGATTTTCACTGGTATGCAGTGAGTCTTGTGTATGCTAATAGCCACATTTTAGGAAAATAATCGTGTTTTTTGCGAAGAATTACTATGAGTGGTGAATGCATATTAGTTATTGATGACAGCAAGGAGCTTGTACGGCATCTTGCTGATACAACGCTGCCCGCTTTCGGGTATACAACGCGTTATGCTTATGATGGACTATCTGGCCTGGAAATGATTCGTCAGGGCAAAGCTGATTTGGTTATGCTGGATTACAATTTGCCGGGTATGACTGGCATTGACGTATTGCAGCGTATGGCTCAGGAATCGTTGGCAATGCCTGTTGTTTTGATGACGGGTTATGGTTCAGAATTGAGCGCTATTGAGGCGTTCCGTTTGGGGGCTAAAGATTACCTCATTAAGCCTTTTACGATTGATGAGGCTGTCGAAACGATTGATCGGGCATTGACCGAAACGCGGCTGCTTCATGATAAAGAGGAGTTGGCGGAACAGTTACGTCGAGCCAAGGTGGGGATGAGCCGTCAGACGCATGAGTTGAATACGCTTTCCAGCATCGGCAAGGCGATTACGTCGTTGTTGAGCGTAGATAAAGTTTTGGAAAGGGTTTTGGAGACGGCGATCTATTTGACCGGGGCCGAGGAAAGTACGATTTGGCTGCCAGATGCGTCGGGGACGCAGCTGCAGGCTTATGAAAAGGTGAACCGGGATAAGGATCGTTTGCCGCCGATGGAGCTTTCGCTTACAGATTCACAAATGGGGGAGGTGATGCGGTCGGGACGGCCGTTACGCGAATCTATGTTCACCGGTTCGGGCATTAAAGTGAAAACCGGGCACTTCGCTCGCGCCATTTTATATGTGCCCTTGACTTTGCGTGGAACAAGTATGGGGGTCTTGGGGGTTAGCAATCACGACGCCTTAAAAGCATTTAGCGATCGAGATGAATTCCTCCTCTCATTCCTGGCTGATTATGCAGCCATCGCTTTGGAAAATGCGCGCGTGTTCCAGGCGTCTGACCAGGCGTTAGCGCGAGGCATGGAAGAGCTGAACACGCTTATTGACATCACACATACGATCACATCGTCATTAGATTTGGATGAAGTGCTCAAGATGACGATTAAGCAAGTCCATCGTAGTTGGAACATTGAGGCTTCTTCAGTTTGGCTGCTGGATGAAGCCAAGCGGCGGCTGACGGTTTTGGCAAACGTGGGCACGCCCATGGAAATTTTATCGCAGGTAACTGTACCGATGGGCAAAGGGTTTGTGGGCCATGTCGCCGAGACGGGTAAATGGATTTATACCAATGACGTGGCTTCCCATCCGGTGCATTACCAGGAAGTTGATGAAATTACAGGATTTGATACGCGGGCGCTGCTCTGTGTGCCGTTGTTGTTTGGCGGGAAGGTGATTGGGGCGCTGCAATTATTGAATAAGTTAGACGGCCGTTTTGATGACCGGGATGTAGAACGGGCCATCACTATTGCTGCGGCCGTCGCCATTGCCGTGACCAACGCCTTGCTGTTTAGGAATGCGGAAAAGGGCAAACAGCATCTCGAAGCGACTTTGGAGCATACCAATTACCCCATCGTTATTTTGGACAAGGCCGACAATATCGTCTTATTAAATATGGAAGCGCGGCAGCGTTTGGGGCTGACCAAAGGGGTTATTGGCCGGTCGGTGACCGATATGGATTTGGCTCCGGAATTGGCGGCGTTGTTGGCGCGGCCGTCAGCGGAGCTTGCCCTGGAACAAGATGAATTAACCCTGGCCGATGGAACAGTGTGGCTGCCTCGATTAGCGCCCATTCCCGACCTGGGCCGCATTTTGATATTGCAAGACATCACCCGCTTGAAGTCGCTGCATCAAGCCAAAGATAATTTCATTACGACCGTTTCCCATGATATGCGCGCCCCATTAAACGCCATCTCGGGATTCGTGCGCGGTTTGGGCGATGTTGGCCCGCTGAACGACCAGCAGCGCATTTTTGTGGAGCAAACCCAGAATGCAACGGATCGGATGATGTCTTTGGTGAATGGGCTGCTGGATTTGGCGCAGGTATCGGCGGAATTTGAGCAAGAGTATGCGCTTTGCGATTTGCTTGAAGTGGCCGCCGAGGCGATTAATGAGTTTAAAGGGCAAGCTTTGACCAAACAGGTATCCCTCAATTTGCGAACTGAGGCGGAGACTGCGCTAATTCTGGGCGATAAGATGCAGCTGCATCGCGCTTTGAGCAATTTAGTGGACAATGCGCTGAAGTATTCATCGGCCGAGCAGCAGGTAGATATGATTATTACGGTTGAAGAAGGGTTTGTGTTAACGGCCGTTCACGATCAAGGCCCTGGTATTGTCGATGAAGACCTGCCGCATATTTTTGATAAGTTTTATCGGGGCAAAGAAAATCACGAAGTAATAGGATCGGGGTTAGGATTGGCTTTGGTGAAATCGATTGCCAAAGCTTACGGGGGGAAGGCTTGGGCCGAAAATAAAAGCGAGGGCGGCGCAGTTTTTTATTTGCGTTTGCCGCTTGCGCAGTCCAGTTGACACGGCCGTTTCCCACAATTCATCATTCATTTTTTAGCAGTTCATCAGGATAATAAAATATGCTGGCAAAAGTAATCAGTTGTGCCATCGTTGGCCTGGAAGCCGAAATCGTCGAAGTCGAAGTAGACATCATTCGCGGTCAGCCCGCTTTCAATCTGGTCGGTTTGCCCGATGCCGCCGTGCGTGAAAGCCGCGACCGCGTTCATTCGGCCGTCAAAAACAGCGGCTTCCAATTTCCCAGCGGTAAACGGCTCACCGTCAACCTGGCTCCCGCCGATTTGCGCAAAGAAGGCCCGGCTTACGATTTGCCAATTGCCGTCGGCGTTTTAGCCGCTTCCCAGCAAGTGTGGCCCGACAAATTAGAGGATGGCATTTTCATTGGCGAATTGTCATTGGACGGCACAACGCGCCACACCAAAGGGATTTTGCCCATGACCGCCCTGGCCCGCGCGCAAGGCATCGCGCGCGTCTTTGTGCCCGCCGTTGACGCTGAAGAAGCAGCCCTGATGCCCGACGTCGAAGTGATTCCGGTTGCTAGTTTAGGCGATTTGGTCGGTCATTTGACTGGGCTGCGGCCGATTGCGCCGCTGGAAGTAGATTTGAAGGATGCGTTTAGTCAGGAGCCTCCCTATGCCGCCGATTTTGCCGATATCATGGGGCAAGAGCATGTGAAGCGAGCGATGGAAGTGGCGGCGGCCGGCGGTCATAACATGCTGATGTCCGGCCCGCCTGGAGCCGGAAAGACGCTCATCGCCAAATCGTTGCCCAGCATTTTGCCGCGCATGTCGGTGGACGAGGCGTTGGAAGTGACCAAAATTTACAGCGTTGCCAGCCTGCTGCCATCCGACACACCGTTGATCCGGAATCGGCCGTTTCGCGCGCCGCATCATACCATCAGCTATGCCGGATTGGTCGGCGGTGGAGCCTGGCCCCGCCCCGGCGAAATTTCCCTGGCTCATCGCGGCGTACTATTTCTGGACGAACTGCCTGAATTTGGGGCTAATTTGATTGAAGTGCTGCGCCAGCCATTGGAAGGCAACCCACGCGAGGTTTCCATCTCTCGCGCCAGCGGTACAGTGACCTATCCAGCTAATTTCATGTTCATCGCTGCCCAGAACCCATGCCCTTGCGGCTATTTTGGCGATCCGACACACGCTTGCTCATGTTCTAATGCGATGATCACGCGCTACCAAAAGCGCATTTCTGGCCCGCTAATGGATCGGATTGATTTGCATGTGGATGTGCCTCGTGTCGATTATGAAAAGCTGACTGCAAAACAACGCAATGAATCTTCATCCTCTATCCGTGACCGGGTGGAAATGGCCCGCGAGCGGCAGACGCAGCGTTTTCAAGACAACAACGCTCTCTTTTGCAATGCCGATATGGGGCCGAGCGAAGTGCGCGAACTGTGCCAACTGGATGAAACGGGCCAACGCCTGATGAAAAGCGCCATGACCCAAATGAACCTGAGCGCCCGGGCTTTTCACCGTATTCTCAAGATCGCCCGCACCATCGCCGATTTGGCGGACGAGGACGATATTCAACCGGCGCATTTGGCGGAGGCGTTGCAGTATCGGCCGCGGCAGTAAATACACACTACAGAATTGTTTTCAGTGAATATAATGAATGAGCAAGATTGGAAGGCAAAGCGTAGGCAATTTTGGGAGAATTTGAGGCAAGATCCTGGTGTTAACATAGAGGTCCCAGACGAAGAGTGGAAACAATTCATTGAGAAAGAAATTAACCAGCAATGGCTAAAGGAATTAAACTACAGGAACAGAGCATGGAAAGGTATGAAGTTTCTTACTTTAGAGGATATGGAGAGTTGTGTTGTCTACGTTCTTCATAAACACCCGACCGTAAATTACGAATATATACCTTACCCAAATGGCGCGAGAAAATACGTCTTTCTGTTGGATGAGGACGAATTAGGCTATATATTCCTAAACCCGAAAGGTGAGGAAGGATATCAATGGGATATAGGTTACGGTTTAAGACCAGAATCTGAGCTATTTCTCGACAAGATACAGGAAAAGATACGCGAAGCGGCTGTATTTGCATTGCGGATAAACAATACGGCCGTTCCCATTCCAAACAATCGAGAGCTTTCCCCCGAAGAAATCGACTATCGAAATGAATTACTGAACATAATCAAACAACATTTTGATGATGAAGAATTGCAAGCTCTTTATTTTGAGCTAGGATTAACCTACAGACGATTTACGTCTGGAGGCACATACGCGCAAGCCCAAGCATTGGTTGAATTTTGCTTTCGACACGATAGAGTTACAGGGCTAACAAAGGCTTTAAGAAGCAGCCACCCCAATATAGATTTATCAGTGCCACCCTCAGGTTAAATACATCATCACGTTATTCGGGACAGATTTATTGCCGAATATAGAGAGATTGGTACTGATTTTCTTGCGAACGGCCGTTTCCTGGTATATCGTTATGGGCGGGGAGGAAGTTAAAAATAGTCATCGTTACAGTAGCGGAGTAAACAAGTGGCTCAA
>JANTGY010000193.1 GCA_024762695.1 Anaerolineae bacterium | reverse complement strand
GGCTGTTAACCGCAGGGTTGTTGGTTCGAGTCCAACCTGAGGAGCTATGCCAAAAGTCAAGGCCTTCTGGTTAGTGCAGAAGGCTTTTTTTTGTGCCTCAGAGCAGTTTAGCAGTTCAGCGCCTCAGCAATTCAGCCATCAGCTTTTTAGTTAAAGCTTGGACAAGCTGACAGGCTGACAAGCTGAGAAGCTGAACTGCTGAAATACAAGGAGTATTTCCAGTGAGTTTTGAACAATTTTCTCTTGATCCCCGCCTGATGGCCGGGATTAAGGATGCCGGGTTTACAACGCCTACCCCCATTCAGCAACAGGCGATGCCGCAGGTTTTAGCCGGAAAAGATGCGCTAGGGTTGGCGCAAACGGGAACTGGCAAAACGGCCGCTTTCATCCTCCCTATTTTGCAGCGTTTAATTACCGGGCCGTTACGCAAACCGCGCGCCCTTATTGTGGCGCCGACCCGTGAATTGGCCGAACAGATTCATGAAGCGGCTGTTACTCTTGGCAAACATACCAAAATCCGCAGCCTCACTGTATATGGCGGCGTCAGCAAACCGCGCCAGATTGAAGGGTTGCGGCGCGGCGCCGAAATTGTCGTTGCCTGCCCCGGCCGTCTGCTCGACCTGATGGGGGAAGGCGCCATTGATTTGTCCCAAATCGAGGTGTTGGTTTTGGACGAAGCCGACCGGATGTGCGACATGGGCTTCTTGCCCGACATTCGCCGCATCCTCAAACGTTTGCCATCACCGCGCCAAACTCTTTTCTTCTCCGCCACCATGCCTCCAGACGCTCGTAAGCTGGCCGATGGCATCCTCAACAATCCTGTCACCGTGCAAATTGGAATGATCGCGCCAGCCAAAACGGTTTCGCATTCTTTGTACCCCGTGCCGCAGAATCTTAAAAAGAAGCTGCTGTTGGCGTTGTTGTCGCAAAAGCGCATGGGCAAGGTGTTGATTTTTACGCGCACTAAATACCGCGCTCGCAATTTGGCCCGCGATTTGGAAAAACGGAAATATCGCATCGCCGCTTTACAGGGCAATATGTCGCAAAATCAGCGGCAGCGGGCGATTAACGGTTTTCGTAACGGCCGTTACGACATCCTGGCGGCGACGGATATTGCCGCGCGGGGCATTGACGTGGCCGAAATCAGCCATGTCATCAACTTTGACATGCCCGACACCGTAGACGCTTATACCCATCGTATTGGCCGTACCGGGCGGGCTGCTGAAACGGGCGAAGCGTTTACATTTGCCGCCCCAGGCGATGAATTGATGGTGCGCGACATCGAAAAAGTACTCAAAACAGAAATAGATCGCCAAAAATTGGCCGATTTTGATTATGGCGAATTTACGCCAGAAACTTTTCGCGTCCCCCGCCAGATGCAGCGAAACGGTTCAAATCAGCGGCAAAAATCTCGCCGCCGCAATGATAGAAGGCGCAGCCATAACCGCAGATAGTTTTTGAACAGGACGCAATTTAAACGAACCGCTTATCCGGCTAACAAAAGGGACTAACTACCCATTTGTTAGCTGTTTTTTCACCCCATTCCTCTTGTATTAAACCACCCTATACCGTATTATTTGCATTGTAGGCAAACCATCTGTAACAGGTTTTGGCGATATGAGCGATACATTAACCGGAAAAACAATAGGCAAATACAATATTCTGGAAAAGATAGGACGCGGCGGCATGGCTGTGGTCTACAAAGGCTACCAGGCCAACCTTGAACGCCACGTAGCGATCAAACTCATGCATTCCCACCTGGTTGCCGAGCAGGATTTTTTGCACCGGTTTCAGCGCGAAGCTAAAGCAATGGCCGCTATGAGTCATCCCAACATTGTCGGCGTTTATGATTTCGATTTTTTTGGCGACAATAAATACTATTTGGTGATGGAGTATATTGGCGGGGGAACGCTGAAAGAAAAGCTGGAAGCGCTGGCCGAAGCCAATGAAAAACTACCTTTAGAAGAGGCGGTAAGAATCGCGCGGGAAGTATCTGAGGCGTTGGCATACGCCCACGGCCGTAACATGATCCACCGCGACATTAAACCGGCCAACATCATGATGGATGCAGAGACAAATCGCGCCATTCTCACTGATTTTGGCATCGTTAAATTGGTAGGCGGCCAAACGATGAGCCAAACTGCCACCGGCGCGCTCATCGGCACGCCGGCTTATATGTCGCCGGAACAAGCAATGGGCAAGAAAGGGGATGAGCGGGCCGATATTTATTCTGTTGGCGTGCTTCTGTTTCAGATGGTCACCGGCCAATTGCCCTTTGAAGCGGATACGCCGCTGGCCGTTGTCATGAAGCATGTTAGCGAGCCTACGCCCTTGCCTGTCGAGTTTTTTCCCGAAATTCCAGAGGGATTGCAAGCCATCATTATCAAGGCGATGGCCAAAGACCCAGAGGAACGTTACCAAACGGCCGCCCAATTAGCGGCGGCTTTGCGACAGGTTAATTTGGATGGCGCACATGCGGCGGCGTCGCCGGGGCCTGTGCCCGCACCGCCTGCGCAAGCCCATGAAACGGCGGCAGGCGAACAAACTGCCCCCGCCCAAACTGTCAATGCCGCTGCCGCTGCGGCCACGAGTGCAACGGCCGTCGCTCCTAAAAAGCGGTCTCCCTGGTTGTATGTAGGCCTCGTTGTCATTCTGGCGGCCATTGCTGGCGGCATAATTTTTGGCTTAAATGGCGTTAATACCGCGCCCACCCCGACTGTGCCGGCTGTCGTCGTTGCTCCGACTGTTGCGCCATCTGAAACGCCAACTGAAGAACCGGAAGCGACGGCCGTGCCGGGCAGTACGCCCGACGTCGTTGCCAGCGCCATTGCCGCAATTTCCTTGACAGAAGCCGCAAACCCCACGGAAACGGCCGTGCCTACCAATACGGCCACGCCGACTAAAACGCCAACCCCTGATGCAACGCTCGCCTTCATTTCAACTTGCACAACTGATGTTGAATTAGTCGTAGCGTATTCATATACCAGCCAAAACAGCAGCGCCGCGCCAATTGGCGTTACTTTCCCCATGCATTGGATTCTCAAAAACAGCGGCAGCTGCCCCTGGCCGGCCGGTTTGGAATGGGTCTTTGTGGAGGGCGCCGATTTGGCGGATGATGAGGCTGTACTCATTGAAGAGGATGTGCTGGCCGATGAAGAAATCACGCTGACGACCGATTTTACTGCGCCGACAGCGCCGGGAAATTATGAAGCTGTCTGGCAGCTTATAGATGCCGATGGCGATTTATTTGGACCGCCCATTAGTTTTAGCGTCACTGTGTACACGCCGGCCACGGCGACGCCCGCTCTTCCCACCAGCACGCCAGTTCCGGCGGCAAACGACACGCCCGAAGCGATTTCAGAATTGAATTACGCTTTTGAAGTGCAGACCTGTGAATATGTTGGCAGTGATTGGCGCTGCCGGGTGCGCTTAACCCCCTATGGCGGTGGCGGCGGCCCTTACACGATGTTTATTTTCCTCAATCCTATCGTTGAACTGCGGGGCGCTTTTTACTACGATTATTACGTTCAAGCCCGCCGCTGCGCCGCCTGGAATACGGAAATCAAAGTGATTGACGAGGCCACCACACTGGAAATGTCGCGTAATTTGTATGTTGATCCCGATTTGTACATTGCTGGTGGCTGCACAAAATAGGTTGCCTAGCGTAAAACGACTTCTGTCCACCCTTCAATCCATTGTTCTCGGTTAGCCTCGATATCGCCTGGCGCGACGACGGCCGTTTCCGCTGGAATTTGCGCCCACTCAACAAAGGCATCCGGCAGAGCCGCCTGTTCATTAGCCGGGAAAACAAACATATTCAGCGGAATATCTTCCTGGAACGTCTGGCTGAGCATGAAATCTACCCATTTCTCGGCCAATTCTCGATTAGCCGTCCCCTTCAAAATGCCCACAAACTCCACTTGCCGAAAGCACATTCCCGGCGCAACCACACTGGCTGTCGGCGCTTCAGAGACTGGCGGATCGGCGTAAATGAATTCGGCGGGTGGGCTGCTGGCATAGGAAACGACTAACGGCCGTTCCCCATCACTGGCGGCCGTAAAATGTCCGTAATAGGCATCTTCCCATCCGTTCGTTACCAGCACATCATTAGCGCGTAAATCAGCCCAGTAATCCAGAAACGAGTCTGCCCCAAATTCGCCAATCGTCGCCAGCATAAAAGCCAAACCGGGGCTGGAAGTCGCCGGATTCTCCACAACGAGCAGCCCGGCATAAGCGGGAGCGGTTAAATCAGCCCAGGATTGGGGCGGCTCCAGACCGTTTTCGGCAAACCACGCCTTGTCATAATTCAGGCAAACGTCGCCAAAATCTACCGGCAGCAGCCGATAAGCGTCGTCTAGCTGCAAGGTATTGGGAATATCTACCA
Organism: Anaerolineae bacterium; assembly: GCA_024762695.1. Classification (GTDB taxonomy): domain Bacteria; phylum Chloroflexota; class Anaerolineae; order Promineifilales; family Promineifilaceae; genus JACKCC01. Next base: position 3,527 of record JANTGY010000193.1, on the reverse strand, counting down.
GTGCGGGCGATTCGTATGGCTCAAAAATGTCGGCGGTCAGCGCTCGGCTCATGAAGGCATTGTCCACACCAAAAAACACGTCGGCTAAGGGATTGTCTTTTGCCAAAATTGCCTGATTTAACGCCGCGCCGGTGTCGCCGGAGGGTAGAATGGACACAGTCGCGTTGTTAGTTTCTTCAAAAAGGGCAATCGTCTCTTCGCTGATGGCAAAGCTGTCGTGGGTCATGATGGTGAGCACGGCCGTTTTCTCTTCATCTACAGCCGGTGGACCGCTTACTTCCTGCTCAATGCCCAAACACCCCGTCGCTACCAAAATCAAACTCATCAGAAATATCGTTTTTTTCATCTTGAAATCCTTTTACGTTTCACGTCTTGCGTCTTGCATTTTGCGCGTGTGAATACATAGTAGACGGCCGTCTTCCACCGTCACCGTCGCTATTTCACTCGTCATCACATTACTCACCCCCCGCGCCAGACCAAAGGCCAGCCGTTCATTCCGCAGCAGCCATTGCAAGCCGGACGTTTCGCCCACCAACGCGTCGCCGCCCAACGGAATGAGCGAAACGATGTCGCCCACTTTGCCCTGAATCTTGGTTTCATCCGTCGCCAGCCAGGCGCGTTCAGTTTCAGTTACCAAAAAAATCGGTTGCTTTACCAGCGCGGGATGGGCCAGCAGCAGCACATTGGCTAATGTCTGGTCTAATCGCCCGCCCAGCGCGCCAAACAGCAAAATCTCATCAGCAAAATTCTCGACGGCGTACAACAAGGCTAGTTCCAGGTCGGTTTCATCTTTGGCGGGAGGATGGGCGATGAATTGGACGGTTTGTTTTACAACCGTTTTCATCAACCACTCCCGTACCGCAGCCGACAATGAATCCATATCGCCAATCACGACATCTGGCAATCGGTTAAGAGCCAACAAATGACGACTGCCCCCATCGGCGGCGATAATAAAGTTAGACGGGGAGAGATACGGCCGTATCCAGTCAACATCTTCAATCACCCCATTCGCAAAAATTAACACCGCCATAAAACCTCCGACAACCTGCCGCCTGCCGCTTCGCACAAAAAAACCACCCTATTCGGGTGGCCGATTGAACAGATTATTTCGCTATTCCTCCGCCGGCATTACCCGGATCAGGTACGCAGGTCCGCGACAAAATCGGTCGCGCTCTCAGCCGGGCTTGTCCCAGCTCCCTGTAGACTATGAAATTATGCTCCCCATTATAACAAAAGACCCCAACCAGACAATGTATCTAGCCGGGGTCTTATAACTACCGGCGGTTAACCGCCAATAATCAATTATCAATCATTATGGAGCCGCATACTCCACAACCGGGTAACCGGCATCCACCCAGCCGCCAAAGCCGCCCTTCAAACTGTGAACATCCGTATAGCCATAAGACCACAACATCGTCATCGCCACCGTTGAACGGAAACCGCTGCCGCAGTACGTCACAATCGTCGCATCCTCAGCCGGCCACATATCCATCTGGGCGATAAACTCTTCCAATGGGACATGAACCAGATTCTCAGTTTCAATAACGCCCTTCTCGTCTACCTCATCCTGGCGGCGCACGTCAACCAGAATCAAATCCGGATTTTCGCCAATCTCAATGAACAGGTCATCGGCCGTCCGCACGCCAAAGCCATCAGGCATCCCGTGCAGCATTTCTTGCATTGCCGCCACAGCCGCTGGATCGGGTTCGGCCGCGTTCAAAACCAGCGCTTCCTCAGCCAATCCCTCTACAACCGGATAGCCGGCATCCACCCAACCGGTGAAACTGTTGCCCGTCAAAGCGCGTACATTTTCCCAGCCCATTGCGTGCAGCGTCGTCATCGCAATCGCCGCGCGCCAGCCGCCCTTGCAATAAGTCACAATCGGCGTGTCAAAGCTAGGCAGTAAGTCGATATGGTCGGCAATTTCGCTCAACGGAATGTGTACCGCGCCTTCGATGTGACCCAATTCCTCCAACTCGCCTGTTTTACGGACATCAATCACAAACGGGGGTGGGTCTTCGGTCAACATCAGATTGAAATCATCCAGACCGAGCGTGTTGTAATGATCCATGCTGCCCAGGAAGGTCGTATACGCCTCATCCATGTCCCAGGTAGGTTCAGGCAAGCCAACGGAGGGGAAGTCTGCGCCCGCCCAGCCGCCAAAGCCGCCTTTCAGGCTGCGAACATCGGTGTAACCATATGACCACAAGATGCTCATCGCAATCGTGGAACGGTGGCCGCTGCCGCAGTAAGTGACAATCGGCGTGTCCAAATCTTCCGGCCACATCGCCTGGCTGCTTACAAACTCTTCCAGCGGAATGTAAAGAATGTTTTCAGCGTCAATATGACCTTTACTTTCTACTTCACCAGGGGTGCGGGCATCAATCAGGACCAAATCAGGATTTTCAACCAGTTCTGTCGCCAGATTTTCGGCCGTGAGAACGCCGTAGCCATCGGGGACATTGTGCAACATTTCCTGCATTGCGGCGACAATCGCTGGATCGGGTTCTGCTTCGTTAAGCGCAACTAATTCGGGAATGGCGCCTTCCGCAATCGGATTGCCGGCTTCCACCCAACCGCTGTAGCTGCCGCCCTTCAAGCCGAGGACGTTTTCCCAGCCCATCGCTTCCAACGCCGTCAAGGCGATGGTGCAGCGCCAACCGCTGCCGCAATAGCTGACAATCGTCGTGTCAAAGCTGGGCAGGTATTCGATCATGTCGGCCACTTCGCGCAGCGGAATGTTGACCGCGCCTTCGATCCAGCCATTTTCTTCCAGTTCGTTGGGTTGGCGCACATCCAAAATGAACGGCGGGTCAGTGGCGAGCAATTCGGTGAAGGTATCCAGGCTGATGGTGTTGTACCCTTCCATGTCGTCCAGGAACACATTGTAGCCGCCGTCCAGGTCAGCTTCGGCCGGTTCTTCTGGTTCTTCGACAACTGGCTCTTCCGCCACTGGTTCTTCAGCTACCGGCTCTTCGGCTGCAGGTTCTTCAACGGCCGGTTCTTCAACAACGGCCGGTTCTTCGACCGCTGGTTCTTCAACGGCCGTGTCGCCACCGCCGCAAGCGGCCAACAGCAAACTAAGAATTACTAAAAGATAAAATAGGTGTCTTGTCTTCATTTTGTTCATCTCCTCGATGTTCAAATATTTTGATGATGGCGCTGCTCTGGGGGGGATTAACGCCATCCGAAATCACAAATTTATAGAACAGATTAAGGCGTCGAATCCGTCGTTGTGACCGTTTCCGTGGCCGTTATTGGGGCTGTTGCATTGATTTCTGCAATCGGCGCCGGAATCGTGTCCACGATGACCGGTAAATTAGCCTCAATCTCCTCTGGATACACATCATCAATTGTTAAGAACAAATCGGCATTGCCATGACAGGCGTCGCACGATTCGGTTTGCGGCGTTTCCCGCTGGATATTGTGCGGGGTTGAATAGACCCAGGTGGGTAAAGCCGCTAAATTGGGTAGCAAATTGTCGCCGTAGAAAGCAAAGCTGTCAGCGGCAACCGGTACGTGGCGCA
>JANTGY010000192.1 GCA_024762695.1 Anaerolineae bacterium | reverse complement strand
GAATCGAAGGCACGATGGCGTCAGCGTCGGTCGGGTTCACCAGGATGGCGTCCACACCGCGTTGGATGAGGTCTTCCATGTTGGTCGCTTCCTGCGCCGGGTCATCCTGCGCGTCTACGACAACCAGATCAACGCCGGCCGCATCAGCCGCTGCCTGCGCCCCATCGCCCAACGTGACAAAGAAGGGGTTGTTCAACGTTGATAGCGAAAGGCCAATGGTGTAGCTGCCAGCGGCCGGAGCCGCTGCCGCGCCATCGCTTGTCACCAAAGCCAAGTCAACGGGGATAGAGGCATCAACTGACCCGCCATCGAGCACAGTTAGCGCTGTTTCCACGCCCAGTTTACCGATTACGTCCGGCTGTTGAGCTACCGTGGCCGCCAAATCGCCAGCGTTTACGGCCGCAACCGCATCATCTACCGCATCAAAACCGACAAAAACGATGTCGCCAGCGCGTCCGGCCGCCTTGGCCGCTTCAATCGCGCCCAGAATCATTTCGTCGTTATGGGCAAACACGCCGTCAATTTCCGGCTCGGCTTGCAAGATATTCTCGAAAACGCTCAAACCCTCGGCACGGTTGAAGTTGGCCGTCTGTTGGGCGATGATTTCCACCCCGGCGCAGTCGCTGGCCATGTAGGCGTTGAAGCCTTGACCGCGATCCCGCGCCGCCGAAGTCCCGGCAATACCTTCCAATTCAACCACTTTGCCCGCGCCGCCGATTTGCTGGCAAAGATATTCGGCCGCCATGCGGCCGCCAGCCACATTGTCAGAAGCGACATGCGCCACAACTTCGCCGCCAGCCGCACCGCGATCAATCGTGAAGACCGGAATCCCTGCTTCGTTGGCCTTCTGGATGGAGGGCACAATGGCGTCGGCGTCGGTGGGATTAACCAAAATCGCATCCACCTTCTGCTCGATGAGGTCTTCGATATTGGTCGCTTCTTTGGCTGAATCATCTTGGGCGTCAACGGTGATGAGTTCCACGCCGGCCGCGTCAGCCGCCGCCTGCGCTCCTTCGCCCAGGGTGACGAAGAACGGATTGTTCAAGGTTGACAGGGACAAGCCCAAAGTCAAACCGCCATCAGCCGGGGCAGCGGCTTCAGGCGTGTTGGCCTCGCCGCCGCCGCAAGCGACCAGAAGCAAGGCCATTAAAATAAGTAAAATTTTGTGGGAATGTTTCATGTTCTTCTCCATTTTCCTCTAATTGGCTGTCATACCTGCGAAGGCAGGCACCCATCTTCTGGATTCCCGCGAAGGCGGGAATGACACTATCAATAAATTTGTTTGTTTTAGGTAAACCACAACAATTATTTTGATAAAGAATGCGCTAATTCTTTGTGGTTTACTCAGGGGAAACGGGATAACCATTGGTTTCCTAATTCAAATGACTTTCCCGTTTTCACCTAGAAGGTGTTTGTCAATAATTCAAGCATAGGCAGCTCCTTTTGCCCTGTCCATTTGCTGCCGGATTAACGTATAGCGCGGTGCAGCAAGAGGGCCACAGCAATCACAACGCCGGTGACGACCGGCTGGTAAAACGAAGAGACATTTAGCAAATTGAGACCGTTGTTGAGGACGGCGATAATCAGCGCTCCAATCAGTGTGCCGCCCAATCCGCCTTGCCCGCCGGCAAAACTGGTTCCGCCAACCACAACGGCGGCAATGGCGTCAAATTCGTAGGCCAGTCCGGCTGTGGGTTGGGCTGAATCGAGGCGGGCGACCAAAATCATCCCCGCTAAAGCCGACAATGCGCCAGCCAACACGTAAACGAAAGTGATGTAGCGGTTGACGGAAATCCCGGCATATTTAGCGGCTACGGGGTTGTTACCGATGGCGAAGATGAACTGCCCCAACGCCGTTCGGGTGAGCAAGATGTAGCCGATGGTGAAGGCGGCGGCGGCCAGGATGATGGGCACGGGGATGGGGCCGACGGAGCCTGTGCCCACCGTGCGGAAAGCATCGGGTAATCCGGTGATGGGGCGGCCTTCGGTGTAGGTTAGAGCCAGGCCGCGAGCGATGGTCATCATGCCCAGCGTAGCGACGAAGGGAGGCACTTTGGCTTTGGTGATAACCAGGCCGTTGATGAGACCCAGCCCGCCGCCAATGCCTAAACCAATGAGGATTGCCAGAGGAACGGCCGTTCCTCCCTGCAATAAATCGGCCGTCACCACTGCCGACAGGGCCAGAATCGCGCCGACGGATAGATCAATCCCCGCCGTCAAAATGACGTAGGTCATCCCGATGGCGATGATGCCGTTGATAGTTGATTGGCGCAGAACATTGATGATGTTATCAACCGTCAGGAACCGATCCGACAACATTGTTAGGGCCAGGCATAGCAGCAAGAAAGAAATGATCAATCCAAACCGTTGCAAATAATCGCGGACTGTTGACGTTTGTGCAGGCATCTAAAACACAACTCCAGAAATTAAAATGATGTTGGCATAGGGCGTAAATTCGCCTGTGCGAACAACGGCGCGCGCGGAGCGGGTCATTTCCTTGAAAATGAGATGGGTTACAATCTCAATGGGGATAGCGCCCAGTCGGCGCTGTAATGCGGCGTACAGGTCGGGGCTGGTCGTGGTCATCTCCTCGGCGATTACGGCCGTTTCCACCGCCATCTCACTCAAAACCACATCCAAAGTATCCAAAAACGCGGGAATTCCTTTAGTGAGGGCCAAATCAATCCGCTGCGGCCCGTTGGGAATAGGCAGGCCGGCATCGCCAATGACCAATTCGTCCATATGACCCAAGCCGGCAATGACGGCCGAAATAGGTTGGTTGAGCAGCTTCCCCTTTTTCATTGTTGCACTCCTTGTTGTTGTTCAGATGTTGCTTGCGCCAGCAGCGTCTCCACTTCGGCGCGGCTGGGCAAAGAGGGCTGCGCGCCCAGGCGGGTGACGGCCAATGAACCGGTAGCATTACCCCAGGGAACAGCCTCGGCCAATGATTTGCCTTCCGCCAACGCCACCGACAGACCGCCGACAAAGCCGTCGCCAGCGGCGGTGGTATCTACTATTTTTTCGGGGATAAAGGGCGGGAAATAGGTGACGTCATCGGCATCGGCCAACAGCGCGCCTCGTTCGCCAAGAGTCAAAATAATGGCGCCCACGCCAAATTGGCGCAGTTTGGCGGCAGCGGCCTCGATTTCAACTTGATTGGTTGTGGGCAGCCCTGTGAGCAGCGCCGTTTCGGTTTCGTTGGGAATGAGAACATCTACCAACGCCAATAATTCATCGGGCAGCGGCTGGGCGGGCGCCGGGTTGAGGATGACTTTGGCCCCATGTTTATGCGCCAGTTGGGCGGCGCGCAGAACGGCGCCCAACGGCACTTCGAGCTGCAAAAGGATGCAGTCGGCATTTTTGATGACTGATTCGGCGGCGTCAACATCGGCGGGTGATAAACGGCCGTTCGCCCCCGGCGCGACGACGATACTGTTTTCCCCGGCTGAGTCCACGACGATGAGAGCTACGCCAGAAGCGGCTTGGGGGTCTTGAGTGACGTGATCATGGTTGACGGAGACGGCCGTTAAATTGGCCAGTAGTTGTTCGGCAAACAGATCGTTACCCACTCGGCCAACCATTTGCACATCAGCGCCCAATCGCGCCGCCGCCACCGCCTGATTGGCGCCCTTGCCGCCAGGAACCGTTTGCAAATCGCCGCCAATCACCGTTTCGCCCGGAGCCGGAATTTTGGCCCGCGTCACCAAATCCATGTTCAAACTGCCAATGACTGTTATTTTTGCGCTCATTGTTCTCCGAGAGAGGGGCCAATCCTCAAGATTAGCCCCCTCTAACTAAGCGGCGCTGTCGAGCCGCGAATGATTAGTTCTGTCTCCAACTGTTCCACGCGCGGCGGGGCGGCTAAATTGCGGGCGCGGGCCAACAGCATCTTTGTGGCAATCACACCAATATCGTATTTAGGCTGGGCAATGGTCGTCAATGGCGGATTGGTGAAGGAGGCCAGACGCACATCGTCAAAGCCAACCACCGACAACTCCTCCGGAACCCGCAGCCCCATTTCGGTGGCGGCGCTGATGACGCCCACAGCCATTAAATCATTGCAGGCAAAAACGGCCGTTGGCGGTTCCGCTAAACTCAACAACTGCCGCGCCGCCCGATAGCCGCTGGCATATTGAAAATCCCCTTTGACGACAAGTGTTTCATCAAAGGGGATGCCGCTCTCTTGTAATTTCATTTGATAGCCGGTCAGCCGTTCGGCGCTGGGCGATAAATCAGATCCGCCCGATACGCAGGCAATCCGGCGATGGCCTAAATCAATAAGGTGCTGTGTCGCCTGACACCCGCCCTGGCGATGATTGGTCAACACCGTATCCACCGCCACGTCGGGCACTTCCCGATCAACCACCACCAAAGGCACTTGCCGGGCTTGTAAATCCTCGACCAATTCGGTGCTGATGCCGGCGGCGACAAACAAAATCCCGGCCACCTGATTTTTGATGAGTAAATCGGTATGCGCCGCTTGTTTATCCACATCGCCGTCGGTGTTGCAAAGAATAACGCTGTGATTTTGTTCAAAGCTGGTGTCTTCGATGCCCCGCGCCACTTCGGCAAAAAATGGGTTGGCGCTGTCGGGCACAATCATGCCAATGCTAAAGGTTTGCTGGCGGCGTAAATTTTGGGCGAGGGCGTTGGGCTTGTAGCCCAGCGCTTTCATCGCCGCCAAAACGCGGCTGCGCGCCTCGCTGCTGACGGCGCGGGAGTTGTTGACGACGTGGGAAACAGTGGATATGGATACGCCCGCATGTTGGGCGACATCGCGCATTGTGCTAATTTTGCGCCTCCTTCTTGCATGTAAAACGTTTGCGCAAACGTTTTACACAGTATATCGCCCCCTTTTTCGCTTGTCAATACCTGCCAGATGAGATTTTTGACCGCAACATTAATTCAGGCTCTTTGGGAATGCGTGGGGTCATTATGGCGTGAGGCGTAATCCGTGATGCGTAACCAGAGGTCCGTCACGCATCACGGATTACAGTAAACCCCACGAGATCCGAAGGGACCTAAATTCATTGACAGACGGCCGTTCCCTCTTTATGCTTGTGCGGTATGGACATACGCTCGGTAACATTATTTAGCGAACCTGATTTTGATCCGAAAACAGCTTCACGATTTTTCGCCGACGCCCGGACGGCATTTACCTACCCGGTGCAAACTGTGCGGCTGGCAGCGCCACCCTTCCCCGATTGGTGGGATGAGTCCGTCAGCAGCGCGCCTGACTTTGCCGGCAAGTGGCAGGCCGCCGGCGCCGATTACATCAGTCTGGGACCGGTTAAACTTGACCATGAGGCGGCTTGGATTGACCGCATTCCCGATTTATTGGCGGCGACCGATGTTTTGTTTACGACGATTGAAATTGGGAATGAAGACGGCCGTATCGCCCTCGACCGCATCCATCACACCGCCAACATCATCAAGCAGGTCAGTACAATCCAGGCCAACGGTTTTGGCAACCTCTACCTGGCTGCGCTGGCTAACTGCCCGCCCGGTTCGCCGTTTTTCCCCGTTGCCTATCATGGTGGCGGCCCTGCTGCCTTCGCCATCGCTGTTGAAGCGGCTGACTTGGCGTTAAATGCCATCCAATCAGCGCCGACTCTGGCGGAGGCGCGCGCTAATTTGGTGGCGGCGATTGAGAATACGGCGGGAGAATTGGTGGATACGGCCGTCGCTCTCGCTAAAGCCCATCACATCCCCTTTCGCGGCCTAGATTTCTCCCTCGCCCCCTACCCCACTAATGACAAAAGTCTGGCCGGGGCGATGGAAGCTCTGGGATTGCCTCATGTCGGCGCGCCGGGCAGTCTGTTTGCCGCCGCCTTCATCACCGAAGCCATCGCCCGCGCCGATTTCCCGCGCTGCGGCTTCTCTGGACTGATGCTGCCTGTCATGGAGGATTCTGTTTTGGCTCTGCGAGCTGGCGAGGGCAAGGTGACGGTGAATGATTTATTGGGCTATGCGGCCGTTTGCGGCGTGGGGCTGGATACAATCCCACTTCCAGGCGACATCAGTCCCGCCAATTTGAGCGGCATCTTGCTTGATGTTGCCGCGCTGGCCAGCCGCCTGGACAAGCCGCTGACGGCCCGACTCATGCCGTTGCCGGGATTGAAAGCTGGCGATCCAGTACGGTTCGATTTCCCCTACTTTGCCAACAGCGGCGTGATGGCTGTGCCTCCCGGCGACCTGATGGGAACGCTGCGCGGCAGCGAACGTTTGTCCATGCAACGCTATCATCAGTCGCAAAACTTGGCAGAGGAAACGGCCGTACAATTAGCCAAATTCATCCAATCCTTACCCGATTTCGTCATCACCGAACCGACCTACACCAACTACAACCACATGGGCGCAGTCATTACTGAAGGCATTCTACAAGCTGGCATCAAATACGAGACCGTTGTTCTCCCCCGCGTGAAAAACTTGCGCCAAACCTGGCCGCAGGCGCGCACAACCAGCGCCTTCCAAACTTTGATGCAGCAGAAAGGATTGGCAGAGCTTATCAACTGGCAAGGGCAGCGCAAACTAGACACTATCCAGACGTTAACCCGGTTCTTCATCAATGAAGGCGTAGAAACGGAAGCTAATTTGCAAGAATGGCTGGGAGCAACGGCGAATCAAGAGAAATTGGCTCAAATTAAAGGTATTGGCTCCAAAACGATTGATTATTTGCAGCTTTTGGTCGGCATTCCCACTATCGCAGTGGACGTTCATCTATTCCGCTTTTTGAAGATGGCCGGCCTCTCCACCCAAGATTATGATCAGGCTCGCCAGTTTTTCATTCAAGCAGCGGCGGTTTTAGGCTGGGAAACGGCCGTCCTCGACCACAGCATTTGGCGCTACATGTCTCAACGCGCAAAATAGAGGAAACCTACGAAATGCTTGCATCATCCGATTCCCACTTGGCAACCTGGGATTATTTTTTCAGCGGCGAAATTGAGCGGTTTTTGACGGCATTCCAACGGCTAGAAATTGATGTCGCTCCCCCACTTGCGGCAACGCCGCATTTGGTGTCAGTTCATGCGCCATACATGATGCAGCGGGTGGCTATGATTGAGAAGCCGAAAGAGTTTGGCTACTTGAAAAAGCGGCACCAAGATAGGTTGCTGCGGGTCAAAGCGGCACGGGAGCAGGCTCCAGAAGCAACCAGGGCCTTTTTGGAAAGCTATTTTTTTGATGAAGACGGCCGTGAAAAACTGCTGGCTTCCGGTCGAGCAGAATTAGATGAAATACGAACGCTCTTGCAAGAAGCGGTGAACCGCCAACTCATTCCTATTCCCGCCGGGCAAGCGCATTTAGACGGCCGTACTTTGCGACGATGGCTGCAAACCTACGGCATCGGCGTGGATTGCTCCAGTTTTGTCCAGCAAAATCTCAACCGCTTGTTAAAAACGGCCCCGGCCGCCGTTGGTCAGGATGCGACGCTGCCAGAAATTAAGTTCCTGCGCAGTTTTCGGGCGTACAAAGAGGTCAAGAATGGCCGGGATAAAGGGGAACCGTTGTTTACGGCCGTTGCCACGCCCGCCGCCGCCCGCCCTGGCGATATATTGGTCAAATACGGCCATATTCGCATTGTTGCCAGGGTGGAGAATGGGGAAGACGGCCGTCTCATCCTCCATTTAGCCGAATCCACCTCCGCGCCCGACATCCCCATTGGGCAAAATGAAGAAGAAGCCGACATCGGCCCACGGCCGTTACAAATCTGCTACCCCGCTCCCCATCGCCCCATTAACGAGCAACGCCCGCTCCGAAAACGCACCCACGATCCTGCATTCCAGATTGAACCGGAAGAAACGTCCTACGTTCTCGGCCGTTTCATTCCCCTGGAACAATTTTGCCAGACTTACACCCCCTAAAACCATTGGCCCCTCCTCTGAAAATGGGACACGGATTAACACGGATGAACACAGATAAGAGATGTGTCCCGTTTTCGTTCATTTGATGGCGCCGCGCAGCGGCGTGGTG